>DATJBC010000107.1:0-3133 GCA_035515515.1 Acidimicrobiales bacterium | reverse complement strand
GTCATGGGCTCGACGGCGACCGCCCGACGGCTTCGGTCGGGGGAGAGCGTGTCCCCGGTGAAGACCATCACGTAGCCGAAGCGCTCGTCCATCCACACCGTGGCGCCTCGACCCCCGGCGGCGTCGTCGAGCTCCACCCGGGCCAGGCCGTCGCCGTCGCGCACCAGGTCCGTGAACGCCGTGTCCAGGCGGGTGGCGCCCACCCAGCGACGAGCCGAGAAGTCGAGTTCGGAGCCGGCCACGGCCTGGCTGGTGGTGGGCAGCCCGCGCTCGTCGGTGACCAGCCGGCGCCGTGCGGGCACCGCCAGCGCGGCGCTGTCGACCACGGGCGTGCCCACCGTGACGTACGGGTGGAAGCCGATCCCGAACGGCGCCGGCGCGGCGTCGAGGTTTGTGGCCGTGGCGCACACGCTCAGCCCGTCGCGCCCCAGGCGGTACTCGACCACGAGCCCCAGTCGCCACGGGTAGCCGGGTTGGGGCTCCACCACGCAACGCATGGCGAGCACGTTCTGCGCCCGTGACGCCACCTGCCATGCCAGCCACCGCACCAGCCCGTGAATGGCGTTGTGCCGCTCGGGCTCGTCCAGGGCGGCCTGGGCGTCGCGCCCCTCGAAGCTGTAGCGACCGTCGCCCAGGCGGTTGGGCCACGGCGCCAGCACCTGGCCGCGTCCGGCATCGCACAGCGCCGACGCGTCGAAGCCGTCGAGGACCGCACAGCCGTCCACGGCGTAGGACCGGAGCGTCGCGCCCACCTCGGTGACGACGGCGTGATGTCGGCCGTGGCCGAGCTCGTACTGCGCTCCCGACGGGACCACCGTGTCAGTCGTCGTGCTGGTCACCGGGAGGCTCACAATCGTGTCCGAGCGGGTCGGCGAGGCTGGCGGGCGAGGGGCACACGCCCGCCGGGCCGTACGCGGGCACCGGTATGGTAGACGCCGAGGACCGGGCCGGCTCCGGTGCCGGCGGCCCTCGCCGCAGCGGCTGCGCCGCCGATCGGAGGTTCCGTGCGGATTCTTGTGACCAACGACGACGGCGTGCGCGCCCCGGGTATCGCCGCGTTGGCCCGGGAGGCGGCGGAGACCGGCCACGACGTGGTGGTCGTGGCCCCCCTCATCGACTACAGCGGGGCGGGTGCCGCCGTGGGGCCGGTGCACTCGCGCGCCGGCGTCGACTACGAGGCCCACGTCATCGAGGGCCTCGGGGACATGCCGACGTTCGGCATCGACGGCCCCCCGGCGCTGGCGGTGATCCTGGCCTGTGTGGGCGGGTTCGGCCCCCGCCCCGACATCGTGCTCTCGGGCATCAACCACGGCATCAACGTGGGCCGCTCGGCGCTGCACTCGGGCACCGTGGGAGCCGCCCTCACCGGCGCGCACTTCGGGCTGCGGTGCCTGGCCGTGTCGATCCGCTGGGGCGACGATCCCGTGCCGTGGGAGACGGCGTCGTCCATGGCGGGTGCGCTCGTCCCCGTCCTCGAGCGGGCCGCCCCCGGGACCACGCTCAACCTCAACGTCCCCAACGTGGCGCGCCACGAGCTGCGGGGGCTGCGCCACGGGCGTCTGGGCCGGGGCGGGACCATCCGGTCGGCCATCCACGACAGCGGCGACGGCGCCTCGCCCTCCCCGCATGTGGCCCTGCCGGCGGGGCACACCGGCACGCTGCGCCTCGACCTCACCACCCCGGGGACGAGCAGCCGGGTCCATCCCGACACCGACGCCGGGCTGCTGGCCCGGGACTACGCCTCGCTCACCGCCCTGGTAGGGGTGCACGAAGCCGGGGCCGAGGCCGACGACGTGCTGGACGGCGCGCTGGAGGCCCTCTACGGCCTGGCCGGCGTGACCCCGGGCATCGACCCCGGGCTCGAGGAGACCGCACCGGCCTGACGCCCGGTTCCCGCCACGGTGCGGGCCGGGGGACGTCGGGGCCCGCGCTCAGTAGGGGCCGTCGCAGCAGCTGTCGCGCCACCCGCAGCTGGGGCACCGGTAGTGGGCGTGCTCGGGGCGCATGGCCCCGCCACACTGGCGGCACGTCGTGGAGAGGTCGGCCCGGCAGGGGCCGGAGGCGGTCTCGACCTGCTCGGCGGGAGCGCTCCCCCGATCGCGCGACACGGCGGCACGATAGCGGGGCCCCCTCCCCGCCCCGGGCATCCCCGGGGGTTGCCCGCCTCGGCCCCCACCGCCGCCCCCCTCTCCTCCCCGGCGCCCCGCCCGGCCCCGCCGGCCCGATTTCCCCTGACGGTGCGTCAGAGCCGCCGGCCCCGGCCCGCTGGGGGGGATCATCCCTGGTCAACGGCCTCATCCACCGCCGGGCCCGAGGGCCGTGCCCGCCCCGGACGGGCCGGGGCGCCGCCCGTCCGCTTGTGTGCGCGTTCGCAAGCCCCTAGATTCTCTGCAGCCCAATGGCTGAGTTCCACGCGGCAGCAGCGGAGGCTGTCGCCCGGGTCCTCGAGGCCCCGCTCATGTGGATCGCCCCCGCTGTGCTTCGCGCCGTGCCGGCGCGCGCACCGGGTGCCCAGCCCCACCCACCGTCCCCCATCGCCTGTCGTCGCCCGTGCCGGGCCTCGACCACGACCGCGAAGAGGAGAGCGCCTAACGCAGAGCCCTCGGGTTGCTCCGTCCGCACCTCGTTCGGACCTGCAGTGTGTCCAGGGCCGCCCGCCCTTCCCGGCGCCGGCTCCGCGAGACGAATGCTCAGACGACGGGCGCCCGCATTCCCAAGCCCACCTGGAGCCCTACGGGGATCCCGTGAACTTCAAGGAGGCGCAAGATGCGGAAGCACCGACTCTATGGCGTTGTCATCGCCGTACTTCTGCTCGGCAACAGTCCTCTCGGTCACAAGCCGAGCGCTTCACATCAAGACTCCACGGGGGACGACCCCGACCTACTTGCCATGCGTTTGACGTCGGCGGCCTTGCCGGCCGACCAGAACCTCTTGCTCGCTGACGGCGAGCCGCCCGCCGCGGGCGCCGACCATCCCGAGGGGACCCGGGACATGGAGGCCCCCTGGTCGTGGGTGCGCTACGAGAGCGGCCAGGCGCCGGTGCCGGCGCCCGCCCCTCCCCCGGCGCCGGCCCCGCGCCCGGTGGTGGCCGCGGCGCGCGTGGTCCCCGCCGTGGTGACCCCGCAACGGGCCA
>DATJBC010000106.1:0-11380 GCA_035515515.1 Acidimicrobiales bacterium | reverse complement strand
CCCGGCGCAGCCGCATGGGGTCGAGCGGCTTCACCACCCAGCCCTCGGCGTCAGAGCGCCGGGCGAGGAAGACGTCGGCCCGGCGGTCCAGCAGCATCAGCACCGGCACGTGCGGCAGCTTGCCGTAGGACTCCTCGAGGCGGAGCTCGAGGCACACGGCCATGCCCCCCATGCTCCCCATCTGCAGGTCGACGATGACGAGGTCGGGCTGGTACTCGGCCACCGCCGGGGCCACGGCGTGGCCGGAGTCGATCTCCACCACCTCGGTGCCGGGCTCGCCCACCACGGCCACGACCTCGGCCCGCACCGACGGGGCGTCGCTGGCCACCACGATCGTCGCCACGGCTGCAGGCTAACGGCTGACGCCGTGGTCGGTGAAGACGTGGTCGGCCACGAGGCCGAGCCCGTCGACGTCGTGCACGTCCACGTCGAGCAGGGGGATGCGGGCCACGGGGGACGGGGCCACCTGCACCACCAGGGACCCGAAGGCCTCCTCCTCGCGCTCGTTCACGGCCTGGTAACCGCGCAGGTTGGCGACGAGCGCCTCGAGGGCGCTGCCCGCGGGCGCGTCGGGCAGGGGCTCACCGGGGCCGAAGGCGGGGTGGACGCGGTTGACGATGAGCCCTTCGACGGCCAGCCCCGACTCGTTGAGCTTGTCGGCGAACCACCCCGCCTCCTCGACGGTGTCGGCCCGGGGCGAGGTGACGAGCACGAAGGCGGTCGTGCGCCGCAACAAGAGCCGGCGCATGTGCTCGGCGCGCAGGCGGAACCCCTCCTCCATGCCCTCGAAGGCCTGGAAGAAGGCCACGGCGTCGTGCACGATCTCGGCCCCCGCCACCTTGGAGATCGTGCGCAGCAGGGCCTGGGTGGCCACCGATACCGCCCGCAGATAGGCCCGCGTCGGCATGAGCAGCAGCTGGAACAGGCGGTGCCCGAGGAAGCGCGTGAGGCGGCGGGGGGCGTCGAGGAAGTCGAGGGCGTTGCGCGTGGGCGGGGTGTCGACCACCACGATGTCGTAGGCGCCCGCCTCGGACAGCTCGTAGAGCTTCTCCATGGCCATGTACTCCTGGGTGCCCGACAACGCCCCGGTGAGGTTGCGGTAGATGCGGTTGGAGAGGATCCCCGCCGCCTGCTCGGGGGAGCCCGCGTAGCGCTCGACCAGGTCGTCGAAGGTCCCCTTGGGGTCGAGCATGAGCGCCCACAGCTCCCCCGGCCAGGGGCCGTCGATGCGGCGCGCCGTGTTGGCCAGGGTGTCGACCCCCAGGGCGTTGGCCAGGCGCTTGGCCGGGTCGATGGTCACCACGCAGGCCCGGCGGCCCCGGCGCGCCGCCTCCAGGGCGAAGGCGGCGGACACCGTGGTCTTGCCCACCCCGCCCGACCCGCAGCACACCACGATGGCGCGCTCGCCCACGAGCTCCGACAGCCCCACGGCTCCCCCCGTCACGGCGCCGCCTCCGTGGGCCCGCTCCCGTCGCCGGCGGGGCCCGCCCCCGGGGCGAGGCGTCGTCCGGGGCGCCCTCCCGAGGGGGCGGCCGCGGGGCCCCCGTCGTCGGGCAGCCGGCCCACGGCATCGGCCAGGTCGGCGGCCAGGTGCTCGATCTCGGCGGGCCCGATGGCCGCGCTGAAGAGGAAGGGGGCCTGGAGCTGGGGGAGGGGGAGGGCGTGGGCCAGCCGGGCCCGCTGCTCCTCCTGGAGGGCGAAGCGCCGGGCGCGGAAGGTGGCCGCCGCCCGCAGGGCGTCGGCCTGGGCCGCCGACAGCGCCACACCGGCCTCCGCCGCGGCCTGGCCGGGGTCCACCTCGAGGCGGGGGTCGGGGGGCAGGCAGGCGTTGACGATGACGGGGCCGAGCGAGATCCCGATGCGGTCCTCGAGGGCGTAGGCCGCCTCCACCACCTCGTTGACGGGCATCTCCTCGGGCAGGGTCACGAGCGCCACCTGGCAGCGCTCGGGGTCCGACAGCAGCTCCACCACGTCGGCGGCCTGCGTCCGCACCGGGCCCGACCGGGCGGCGTCGAGGAGCCCCTGGGCCGAGGACAGGAACGTCATGGCGTGCCCCGTGGCGGGCGCGTCCACCAGGATGAGGTCGGCGGCGGGCTGGCGCTCGAGGCTCTTCACCTTGCCCAGCACCAGGATGTCGCGGATGCCGGGGATGGCGGTGGCCACCACGTCGAGGGCCCCCGACGACACCAGGCGCTTGGAGATCCGCTTCATCCCGTGGTCGGCGAGGTACTCGAGCAGGGCGTCGTCCGGGGTGATGCGCCGGGCCCGTACCGTGCCCGCCCGGGGCGCCGCCTCCGGCCGGGGGCCGGTGCCGTTGCCGTGCCCGTCGGGGCTCGAGACCGCCGCCAGCAGGGCCTCGTCGTAGCCGAGCCCCTCGCGGCGGCCGAAGGCGGCCGGGACGCCCGACTTGCCCTCGAGCTCCACCACCAGCACCGAGAGCCCCGCATGGGCGGCCATGCGCGCCAACGCCGCGCAGATGGTGGTCTTCCCCACCCCGCCCTTCCCGGCGACCACGAGGACTCGGCTCTGCCGGCAGAAGGCGGCGACGTCCATGTGCGGGCGAGCGTATCCGCCTCTCCGCGGGCCCCGTGCTGGGGTCCGGCGCTCGTCAATTTTGGCGAAAAGTTCCTGGTCAAACCCCTTGTCGGCTTTGCGGCGCCCGGAGTAGCGTCGCCCTGAGGAGGGGGAGTTGGCAACACTGACGTTGGGGGAAGCGTGGCAGGCTCGGGCGGCCTGCAGAGGGCCGCAGGCGACGGTCTTCTTCCCGCCCACGCATGCCGAGCGCAAGGAAGACAAGGCCGAGCGCGAGAAGCGGGCCAAGGCCATCTGCGCCTCGTGCGTGGTCAAGCACGACTGCCTCGAGTACGCCATCCGGATCCGCGAGCCCCACGGGATCTGGGGCGGGCTCAACGAGAACGAGCGCAAGCAGGTCCTGCAGCGCCGGGCCGGCTGACCGCCGCCCGCTGACCGGGGGTCAGCGGGCGGGCAGCCCCAGCCGCCGTGCTCCCGCCACCACGCCGGCGGAGCCGCACACCGCCGCCGGCCTGCCGTCGGTGGCGGCGCACAGGGCGGCCGAGATCAGGTTGGCCTCCCCCAGCACGTCCTGGGTGTCGGCCCGGGTGGGGTCGGCGAGGTCGGCGGCCACCTGGGCCATCGTCTTGCCCTGGAACACCCCGGGGGAGAAGCCGATCCCGGTGCCCGAGACGACGAGGCGGTTGTCCACGTCCACGAAGGGCACGGTGCCGCTGCCCGGCACCAGCGGCTCGGTGTCGTAGCGCCGCAGCAGCCCCCATGCGAGGGGGCCCGGGGCGTGCAGGAGGCTGAACCCGGCGGGGACCACCGGCGAGAGGGAGTCGTCGTACTCCTCGACGGCGTCGAAGGAGACGTAGCGGCTGCGGTAGCTGGTGCCGTCGAAGCTGAAGGTGGGCGTGCGCGCGAAGACGTCGGCACGCGCCGACGCCGTCGCCCCCAGGTGGACGAAGGTGCCGAAGCGCCCCAGGGCGGCCACGAGCGCCCAGCGCTCGGCCGCGCAGTAGGGGCAGAACTCGGCGCCCACGTACACCACCGCCGGGCGTCCCGACACGACCAGGGCGCGCTGGCCGCTCAGGACGGCCGCCCCCGAGGAGGCCAGCGGGGGGGCGCCCACGGCGTCGTACACCGAGGCGGGGATGCTCGTCACCGCCTGCACCACCCCCACCGGCGCCAGCGACACCGGGGGGCCGTGCACGGTGGTGCTCCCGCGCGCCACCTTCACCACCAGCAGGACCACCACGATCAGCAGGACGAGCACGACGAAGACCCACGTGACGAGGGCCATGGGCATGCGCCGGCGGGGCCGGAGGGTGGGGGCGGGGCCTTCGGTGTGGACCTGCGATGTCGCCATGGCTGCGGGCCTCCCGGGGCGGGCGCCGGGAGCGGGGCAGCCACCGGGAGCGCGGCCAGCCTACCCAGCGCGCCCCGCTCGACGCCCGGCGGTGGCGGGTGCGGCGAGGGCCGGCCGGCGGCGGCCCCGGCGTGGCCGGCGCGGCCTGTCGGTAGCCTGGGCGCGTGGTCGACGAACTCGCCCCATCGGTGGCGCCGGGGCCGGTGGCGGCACGCGACGCCGCCACCATCATGCTGGTGCGCGACGCGCCGTCGGCGGACGGCCCGGCGCTCGAGGTGTGCATGCTGCGGCGCCATCTCGACTCCGACTTCGTGGGCGGCGCCTACGTGTTCCCGGGGGGGAAGGTCGACGACGAGGACCGCACGGCCTCGCTGGAGGAGTCGTGCGCGCTGCGCAGCGACGCCGAGGCGAGCCTCCAGCTCGGGGTGGACGCCGGGGGCCTGGCGTTCTGGGTGGCGGCCCTGCGCGAGTGCTTCGAGGAGGCGGGGGTGCTCCTCGCCTACACCGCGGGCCCGGGCGGCGCCCGGGTGCCGCTCGAGGTGTCCGACGCCGCGGCCCGCGACCGGCTGGCGGCGCTGCGGGCGTCGTTGAACGCCGGGGAGGTCCGCTTCCTCGACGCCTGTCGGCGCGAGGGGCTCGTGCTCGCCACCGAGCGGGTCCACTACTTCAGCCACTGGATCACGCCCGAGCCCGCCCCCAAGCGCTACGACACCCGCTTCTTCGTGGCGGCCCTCCCCGCCGGCCAGGAGCCCATCCACGACGACCACGAGACCGTGGACACCGTGTGGGTGCGGCCCGGCGACGCGCTGGCCCGTGCCCGGGAGGGGGAGTTCGACCTCATCTTCCCCACGATGAAGAACCTGGAGGCCATCGGCCGCTTCGCCACCAGCGGCGAGCTGCTGGCCGCCGCCGCGGCGGTCGAGCACGTCCCCACGGTGCTGCCCCGCGTCGTGGCCGACGAGCGCGGCTTTCGCATCCTGCTGCCGGGCGACCCCGGCTACGAGGACGCCGTGGCGCACGCGCCGGCCCCCGCCGGACGCGACCTGTCCCCCACGGAGGTGGGCGCCATCGTCCGCACCATCGGCGCCGACGGCCGCGCCGAGCGGGCCCCGTGAGCACGCCGGTCGCCCTCGAGCGCCTCGGGGTGCCCGAGCCCGGCCGGCCCGTGGCGCTGTCGCCGCTGGTGGTCCGGGCCACGGCTCCCAACCCCGGCGTGATGACGGGGCCGGGCACCAACAGCTACCTGGTGGGCACCGACGCGGTGGCGGTGGTCGACCCCGGCCCCGACGAGGCGTCGCACCTCGACGCCCTGGTGGCGCTGGGGGCCGGCCGCATCCGCTGGATCGTCGTCACCCACACCCATCCCGACCACGCCCCGGGTGCCGCCCCGCTGGCGGCGCGCACCGGCGCCGAGGTGATCGGCTTCTCGGCCCGCGACGGCTTCGAGCCCTCGCGGGCCGTGGGGGAGGGCTTCGAGCTGGTGGGCCCGGACTTCACGCTGCGGGCCGTGCACACGCCGGGCCACGCCTCGAACCACCTGTGCTGGCTGCTCGTCGAGGAGGCCATGCTCTTCTCGGGCGACCACGTCATGCAGGGCTCGACGGTGGTCATCGCCCCCCCCGACGGCGACATGGGGCACTACCTCGAGAGCCTCGGCCGCCTGCTTGCGCTCGACCCGCCGCTCGACGCCATCGCACCCGGCCACGGCTCGCTGCTCGACGCGCCCGAGGCCACGGTGCGCGGCATCATCGACCACCGCCTCACCCGCGAGCGCCTCGTGGCGGAGGCCCTCCACGGCGTGCGGCGGGCGAGGGTCGACGACCTCGTGCCCACCGTCTACGCGGACGTCCACGAGGCGCTGTACCCGGTGGCCCGCTATTCGCTGTGGGCGCACCTGCGCAAGCTGGGCGACGAAGGCCGGGCGCGCGGCGACGACCCGGGGGACATCGAGACGACGTGGCGCACCACGGCCTGAGCCGGGACCAGGGTGCCGGTGCCGGGGTGCTCCCCCTCCCGGGCCGGGGGGCGCCACCGGGGGCCGGTGCCGGGGTGCCGTCGGCCAGCTAGGGGGAGGCCTCGCCCAGCGCCGCCTCGACGGCGTCGAGGAGCCGGGCCGTGCAGCCGGCCAGCTCCACCACGGGGGCGATGTCCTCGGCGATGCGGGTGGCGATGGCGTCGAAGGCGTCGCCCAGGGTGTCGGCACCGGAGGCGACGGGCGTGCCGGCGTCCCCGGCGGCGGCCATGGCGGGGTGCAGGGGGACCGACCCGACGAGGGGCACGCCGATGTCGGCGGCCAGGCGCGCCCCCCCGCCCGACCCGAACAGCGCGTAGGTCGTGCCGTGGTCGCAGGTGAACGGCGCCATGTTCTCGATCACGCCGGCCACCCGCAGGTGCCCCTTGCGGGCCATGTCGGCGGCGCGCGCCGCCACCTTCTGGGCCGCCATGGGGGGCGTGGTCACCACCACGACCTCGGTGCGCGGCAGCATGCGCGCCAGGCCCATCTGGATGTCGCCGGTGCCGGGCGGCATGTCGATGAGGAGGTAGTCGAGCGCCCCCCAGCGCACGTCCTCGAGGAACTGCTGGACGGCGCGGTTGAGGATCAGGCCTCGCCACATGATGGCCGACTCCTCGTCGGCGAGGAACCCCATCGACACCACCCTGAGCAACCCCGTGCCGACGGGCTTCTCCAGGGGGAGGATCTTCTTGGCCTCGGCTCGCAACTCCCCGCGCATGCCGAGGAGCCGGGGCACAGAGAACCCCCAGATGTCGGCGTCGAGGACGCCCACCACGAGCCCCCGCCGGGCCAGGGCCACGGCCAGGTTGACGGTCACCGACGACTTGCCCACGCCCCCCTTGCCCGACGCCACCGCCAGCACCCGGGCGGTGGCGGGGATGTCGGTGGCCAGGGCGCGGTCCTGCTGCGCCCGCAGCCGGGCGCGGTCCATGAGGGCGCGCCGCTCGTCGGCGTCCATGGCCCCCACGACCACCTCGACCGCCTCCACCCCGGGCACGCTGCCCACGCGCGTGACGACGTCGCCCTCGATCTGGCTGCGCAGGGGGCAGCCCGCCACGGTCAGGGCCACCTCCACCTGGACGCGCCCGCCGGGGCCGACGCGCACGGCCCGCACCATGCCGAGGTCCACGATGTTGTCGCCGAGCTCGGGGTCGATCACCCCGGCCAGGGCGCCGCGCACCGCCTCCTCGGTGGGTGGCGAGGAACGCTCCGGCACCTCGTCGATCCTACCGGCCACCTGGTGGGAAGCTCCCGACCGGCGCCGACCCGAGGCGGCCGGGGCGGCCCCGCCTGGCCCGCGGGCGGAACGAAACGCCGCGCCCCCCGGGTACAGTGGTGCGCGACACGGGGGCCACGTTCGGGCGCCCCGGGGCCGACCACCAGGGAGGGGCCGTGACCACCACCGTGAGCTCGGTGAGCATCGGCAGGAAGCCGAGCCCGATCACGCTGACCGACGGCGCCGTGGCCAAGGTGAGCGACCTCCTCGCCCAGGAGGGCAACGACGCCCTCGCCCTGCGGGTGGCGGTGCGCCCCGGCGGGTGCTCGGGCTACAGCTACGAGATGTTCTTCGACTCCGAGACGGCCGAGGACGACGTCAGCACCACGTACGGTGCGGTGCGGGTGGTGGTCGACGGCGCCAGCGCCCAGCTGCTCAAGGGATCGACCCTCGACTACAACGACGGTCTGCAGGGGGCGGGGTTCCACATCACCAACCCCAACGCCACGCGCACCTGCGGGTGCGGCTCCTCGTTCAGCTGACCCATCCCCCGGCGCCGGCGCGGGCGCCCCTGCGGTTCCTCCTCGACGGCGCCGAGGTCGCGGTCCCCGACGACGGCGGCTCGCTCCTCGACGCCCTGCGCGAGCACCTCGGGAGCCGCAGCGCCAAGGACGGGTGCAGCCCCCAAGGCCAGTGCGGCTGCTGCACGGTGTGGGTCGACGGTGCCCCCCGGGTGTCGTGCGTCACCCCCGCCCGGCGGGTGGCCGGCCGCAGCGTGACCACCCTGGACGGGATCGACCCCGAGGTGCGCGCCCGGTGGGCCGACGCCTTCAGCGCGGCGGGCGCCAGCCAGTGCGGCTTCTGCACCCCGGGCATCATCATGCGGCTGGCGGCCCTCGAGGCGCGCCGGGGCGACGCCGGCGACGCCGAGATCGAGCGGGCGTTGCTGGCGCACCTCTGTCGCTGCACGGGGTGGCGCACCATCGTGGAGGCCGCCCACATGGCGCGCCCCTCCGCCCCCGCAGCCGGCGACGTGCCGCCCGACCCGCCGGGGGCCCGGGCGCGTGGCGGGCGCGACCTCGCGGGCGCGGCGCGCCGCGCCGCGCTGGAGGGCGGGTGCCCGCAGTCGGTGGGCCCGGCGGTGGCCTGCGGGGGCGGGGGGTTCGCCGAGGACGGCGCCCCCGCCGGCGCGCTGGTGGCGGTGCCCGACGGCCGCGGGGGGTGGGTCCTGGGGCCCACCCTGGCCGCCGCCCGCCGGCGCGCCGGCCGGGTGCCGGGCCGCAACTCCACGCGGGCCGTGCGCCATCCGCTGGCGCCCCCTCCCGGCGACTTCGACCTCGTCCTGCAGACCGCCTTCGTCGAGCCCGCCTACCTCGAGCCCGACGCGTCGTGGTGCCAGCCCGGCGGCGAGCCCGCCACCGCCCTCGCCAACGGGGGCGCCTTCGGCGGCAAGACGACGACGCCGGTGGGGGCCGTGGCGCGCCGCCTGGCGGACGAGCACGGTCGGCCGGTGCGGGTCGTGCTGTCGCGCGAGGACGTGGCCCGCACGGGGCCCAAGCGGCCCCCGGTGGCGGCGGGCGTGCGCGCCGACGGCTCGGGCGTGCTGCGCGTGGCCCGTACGCCCGGCGCCGTCGGTCTCGACCGGTGGGTGGCCGCCGCGGCGTCAGTGGCGCCCGCCCTGATGGTGGAGCTCGTGGACGTGCCCGGCCCGCCCGTGTCCGCCGATCTGCGGGCGGCCGGGTGGGGCGAGGCCGCCGTGCTCCTCGGCGCGCTGTCGGCACGGGCCGCCGGCGCCGGCCGCCACGGGCACCCCGTCACCGTGACCTCCCCACAGGGCGGCCGGGCCACGGTCGCCATCGACGACCACGGCGCGGTGTCGGTGAGGCTGGCCGGCGGTGACCCGCTCGACGAGGTCGTCCTGCGCTCCTACGCCATCGGCGCCGTGCACCAGGGCCTCGGCTGGGTGCGCAGCGAGGCCATCGCCGTGGACGAGGACGGCAGCGTGCTCGATCTCACCATCCGGTCCTTCGGCATCCTCCCCGCCCGGGACATGCCCGCCGTCGACGTGGTCGTGGAGGACGACCCCCGGCCACCGGTGGCGGCCGGCGATAGCGTCTTCGTGGCCACCGCCATCGCCGCCTGGCTCGCCGCGGGGTTGCCCGGCTCGTGGCCGGTGCAGGCGGGAGGAGCGACATGAGCAACCCCGTGGGCCCCTACACCCCGGCGGTGTGGGCGGGGCCGTGGCTGGTGTGCTCGGGCCAGGTCGGCGCCCGGCCGGGACCCTCGGGGCCCGAGCTCGTGGCCGGCGGCTTCGAGGCCCAGGTCCGCCAGGCGCTCGCCAACGTGGAGGGACTGCTCGTCGGCCAGGGCCTGCAGTGGGCGCACGTGGTGAAGACCACCGTCTACCTCACCGACATCGACGCCTACGCGGCGTTCAACGCCGTGTACGTCGAGGTGCTCGGGGACCACCGCCCGGCGCGCGCCCTGGTGGCGGTGGCGGCCCTCCCCCTCGGGGCCCAGGTCGAGGTCGAGGCGTGGGCCTACGCCGGCGGGGACGCCCCGCGCTGAGGCCTTGCGCGCCGCGCGCCCCGCGGGGCCTCGGCGCGGGCGGCGGCCCCGACGGGCGCGCCGGTCACGGCGCCCAGGACCCGTGCCCGAAGCGGTAGCCGACGGAGCGCACCGTCTCGATGAGATGGGCGTGCTCCTCGCCCAGCTTGGCGCGCAGGCGCCGGACGTGGACGTCGACGGTGCGCGCCCCGCCGTAGTACTCGTATCCCCACACCCGGCTGAGCAGCGTCTCGCGGGTGAACACCTTGCCGGGGCGCGCGGCGAGGAACCGCAGGAGCTCGTATTCCATGAAGGTGAGGTCGAGGGCCCGTCCCGCCACCGCCGCCTGGTAGGTCTCGAGGTTGAGGACGAGGGGCCCGTGCTCGATGAGCTCGGGCCGCAGGCCCCGGCCGGTGCGCCAGAAGAGGTGGGCCAGGCGAGCGGCGATCTCGTCGCCGTGGGCGGGCAGCACGCAGAAGTCGTCGAAGTGGTCCTCCCGCAGCTGCAGGTCGGGGAGCTGGGCCACGCCCACCACCAGCAACAGCGGCCGCAGCGGCACGTCGCGGGCCCGCACCAGGCGGCACAGGGCGAAGGCGCCCGCGGCGTCGGGCTGGGCGTACACGACCGCGCCGGCCCACCCGTCCTCGGGCTCGTCGGTCTCGGCGTGCTCGGGGCGCGCCACGGCCTTCCAGGGGTAGCCCGCCCGCTCGAGCGCCAGGGCCAGCTCCGCGGGGAAGGGCTCGGGGAAGCACAACAGCGGCTCCATCAGCGTGGCCGCCTCACAGGAGGGGGAAGTAGCGGTCGAGCTCGAACTGGCTGACGTGGGTCTTGTAGGCGGACCACTCGGCCCGCTTGTTGCGGATGAACCACTCGAAGACGTGCTCCCCGAGGGCCTCGGCCACCAGCTCCGAGCCCTCCATGTCGACCACGGCCTCGTTGAGGCTCCCGGGCAGGGGGCGGATGCCGTCGGCGGCGAGCTCCTCGGGGGACATGGTGAAGAGGTTGGCGGCCGCCTCGCGGGGCAGGTCGTATCCCTCCTCCACCCCCTTCAGGCCGGCCGCCAGGATCACGGCGAAGGCCAGATAGGGGTTGCACGCGCTGTCGGGGGCCCGGTACTCGATGCGCGTCGACTCGCTCTTGTTGCGCTTGACCACGGGCACGCGCACCAGGGCGGAGCGGTTGTTGCGGGCCCACGACACGTGGATGGGCGCCTCGTACCCCTGGACCATGCGCTTGTAGGAGTTGACCCACTGGTTGGTCACGGCCGTGATCTCGTGCGCGTGACGAAGCAGGCCGGCGGTGAAACGCTGGGCCACCGGCGACAGCCCCTGGGGGTCGGACGGGTCGACGAAGGCGTTGGTGTCGCCTTCGAACAGCGACAGGTGCGTGTGCATGCCCGAGCCCTGCACCCCGGCCAGGGGCTTGGGCATGAAGCTGGCGTGCACGCCGGCACGCTGGGCGATCTCCTTCACCACCAGCCGCACCGTCATGACCGTGTCGGCCATGGTGAGGGCGTCGGTGTAGCGCAGGTCGATCTCGTGCTGGCTGGGGGCGTCCTCGTGCTGGGCGTGCTCGACCGGGATGCCCATCTCCTCCAGGGTGAGCACGCTCCGCTTGCGGAGGTCGCTGGCCACGTCGGTGGCGGTGAGCTCGAAGTACGACCCGCTGTCGAGGGGGACCGGGGGGATGGAGGAGTCGGGGCCGGCGAAGTAGAAGTACT
>DATJBC010000105.1:0-5523 GCA_035515515.1 Acidimicrobiales bacterium | reverse complement strand
CGACACGCAGTGGGGCCCGGCCACCGAGGGCCCGCCGTCGTGAGCGCCGCCGCGGCGCCCCGTGCAGGCACCGCGACCAGGGACGAAGGCGCCCACGGGCCACGCTCGGGAGGCCGGGAACAGGCCCGGCGCCGTTGTCTTGGAATCACGGGATGCCTAAGATTGTTGAGCGCGAGTGAGGTCGTGCGGCGGCTGGAAGGGGGTCCGCGTGCCATTGTCCGAGCATGAGCAGCGCGTGCTCCAGGAGCTGGAGCAGGCGCTGTATCAGCAGGACCCGGCCTTCGCGGACCGCGTCCGTTCGGAGAGCGTGTACCGCTACGCGGGCCGCTACCTCAAGTGGTCGGTCCTGGGGTTCGTGGTGGGCCTGGCCGTCATGTTGGCGTTCTTCACCACGTCGGTCTTCCTGGGCTTCATCGGCGTGCTCATCATGTTCGGGTCGCTCGTGACCTTCTGGACCAACCTGCGCCGCATGGGCAAGGCGGGCTGGGAGGAGATCGGCCGGTCCCTGCGCCACCAGGGGATCGGCAACACCATCAGCGACACGCGCACCTGGCTGCGCGAGCGCTTCCACCGCAACAAGTAGCCGTCCCGGGCGCGGCGGTCCGCTCCCGGCGCGCCCACCACCTCTCCCGCGCGGCCCCCTCGCCACGGCCCGGCGCGCCCTCGGGGTCGGCGGAGCCCGCGTCGCCCGGGGATAGGGTGCGGTCCCGGTGGAGGCGTGCCTGGCCGTCGACGTGGGGGGGACCAAGCTGGCGGCGGGCCTGGTCAGCCCGTCCGGATCCCTGCAGCGGGCGCGTCGGGTACCGACGCCGGACACGTCCGACCCCGAGACCCTCTTCGGGGTGCTGGCCGACCTGGTCGACGACGTCCTGGGGCGCGGCGCGCCGGCCGGGGGAGCGGACCACGACGACGCCGCCCGCGCCACCGTGGTGGCCTGCGGCGTCGGGTGCGGCGGGCCCATGGACCTGGGCGCGGGGACGGTGTCGCCCCTCAACATCCCGGCGTGGCGCGACTTCCCCCTGGTGGCGCGCCTGGCCGCGCACACCGGCGTGGCGGTGACGCTGGACAACGACGCCAAGGCGCTCGCCCTGGGGGAGGGCTGGACCGGCGCGGCGCGCGGTCGTGGCGACTACATCGCCATGGTGGTCTCCACCGGCGTGGGCGGTGGCATCGTCCTGGGCGGGCACGTGGTGGACGGCGCCTCGGGCAACGCCGGCCACATCGGGCATGTGATCGTGGAGCCCGACGGCCGACGGTGCGCGTGCGGCGGGCAGGGCTGCCTGGAGGCCGAGGCGTCGGGCACCGCCATCGCGGCGAGGACCGGCCGGCCGGCGGCCGAGGCCCCCGGGACCGAGGTGGCCCGCGCCGGCACCCTCGTGGGGCGGGCGGTGGCCTCGGCGTGCAACCTCCTCGACGTCGAACTCGCCGTGGTGGGCGGGTCGGTGGCGCTCGGCTTCGGTGCGCCGTTCTTCGCCGCCGCCAACGACGAGCTGCGCGCCCGGGCCCGCCTGTCGTTCTCCGCCGGGGCGTGCGTCGTGCCCAGCGCGCTGGGCCCGGCCGGGCCGCTCGTGGGGGCCGGTGCCCTCGGCTGGCGCACGGCCACCCGGGCCGGGGCCAGGCCGTGACGGCCCCGGGCGAGGGCCCGTCCTCCGCCGCGCCCGGCGGCGCGCGCTCGGCCCCGGTCGCCCGGGTGCTCGTGCGCGCCCTGGCGCGGCGTCCGTGGCTGTGGCCGGACGCGGCGATGGAGGCCGTGCGGCTGGCGCCCCCCGGGTGGTGGCGCCGCTGGCCGCCCCTGCCCCTGCCCGACGAGGCGCTGTGGCGGTTCCGCATGGAGACCGCCTACGGCGGAAGGGGGGACCAGGTGCCCGACGGGCACGACGTCGTGCGCTTCATCGGCTGGTGCCGCGACATGGGCCGCTGGCGGTCCCGGTGAGCGCCGGCCGCCGGCGGCGGGGGCCGCCCGGGCTCGCGGAGGCGGCCGCCTGGCGGGGTGCGCGCCACCTGGCGGGCTAGCCTCACGGTGATGTTGGGCAGGGAGGCGGGGGTGCGAGGCACGAGCCGGGCCCTGGTGCTCAACGCCACGTTCGAGCCCCTGGGGCTGGTCTCCACCCGCCGCGCCCTGCTGCTCGTGCTCGCCACCAAGGCCGAGGTGGTGCACGGGACGGGACGCGTGTTCCGCTCCGAGCGCAGCGCCTTCCCCGAGCCCTCGGTGGTCCGGCTGGCCCGCTACGTGCGGGTCCCCCACGACCGGACCGTGGCGGTGAACCGCCGCACGGTGTTCGCCCGCGACAGCCACCGATGCCAGTACTGCGGGCAGGCCGCCGAGAGCATCGACCACGTGCTGCCCCGCAGCCGGGGGGGCAGGCACGCCTGGGACAACGTGGTGGCCGCCTGCCGGCGCTGCAACACGCGCAAGGAGGACCGCCTGCCCCACGAGGTGGGCCTGGTGTTGCGCACCCAGCCCTCGGCGCCGCGCCAGCGCGTCTGGCTCCTGGCCATGACGGGCGGGGCGCGCGACGAGTGGGCTCCGTACCTGGGCGAACGCTCGCTCACTGCGTGACCGGCGCCTGGGCCGGCGCCGGGGCCGGCGCCTGGGCCGTCGAACGGGCCCGCGCCTCGGCACACGCCCTGCACGAGTCCTGGCCGGCCCCCTCGGCGCGCGCCGGCCGCTTCGTCCGGCTGTGCGCCGTGGAGGGGACGCCCGCCGTCGTCCTCGGCAGCGCCCAGGGCGACGACGTCCTCGACGCCGGCGCCGTCGCCCGCGCCGGGCTCGAGGTGGTGCGCCGGGGTGCGGGGGGTGGCGCCGTGCTGCTCGGCCCGGGCGCGCAGGTGTGGGCCGACCTGTGGCTGCCGCGCCGGGACCCGCTGTGGGTCGACGACGTGGTGTCCTCGTCGTGGTGGGTGGGCGAGGCCTGGGCGCGCGCCCTCGAAGGCCTGGGCGTGACGGGGCCCGCCGTCCACCGCGCCAAGTCGGAGCCGGCACCGTGGTCGGGCGCGGTGTGCTTCGCCGGCCTGGGGCCGGGCGAGGTCACCGTGGAGGGGCGCAAGGTGGTGGGCCTGTCCCAGCGCCGCACCCGGCACGGGGCCCGCTGGTACACCATGGCCTGCCTCGTCTGGGACCCCGCCCCGCTCGTCGGGCTGCTGCAGGCCCCGGCGCACGCCGACCGCGGCGCGCCGCCCGGCGGCGCGCACACCGGCCACGACGCCTCGGTCCTCGACGACGCCGCCGTCGGGTTGCGGGCCGTGGTGCCCGGCACCGCCGCCCTGAGCGACGAGGACGTGATCGCGCTGGTGGAGGACGCCCTCGTGGGCGCGCTGGCGTCGTGAGCGCGCCGGTCGTCGCTCAGGACAGCGCGAACGAGGCCAGGATGACGGCCAGCACCACGGCGGTGATCACGACGAACACCCGGTCGCGACCGAGCGCGTAGCCCACGACCGACACCGCCACCCGGAGCACCGGCGTGGCGATGAGCAACAGCAGCCCCAACAGGGCCAGCGACGGCCCGTCGCCCTGGGCGAGGCCGTGCCCCACACCCGAGAGCGTGTGGGGGAAGCGGACGGAGCCGGGGTGCAGCACGCCCCGGCGCAGGCCCGGGAGGGTGCGCCCGGCGGCCCGGCGGCTCGAGGGGACGGCCAAGGTGAGCACGGTCCCCGCGGCAGTGACCGCGCAGCTGATCAGCACGCCCACCCGCAGGACCACGGCGACCACGGCCTCGAGGGTGGGCGCGCCCTCGGCCTCCCCGGCGCCCGCCGGCCCGACACCGCGTGGGGGCGGGCTCACGTGAGCCCCTTCACCAACATGTCGGTGGCCACCGCCAGCACCGCCACGGCGAAGAGCAGGCGCAGGCGGCGGGGATGCAACCCGGGCAGCACGCGGGCGGCTCCCATCGCACCGAGGAGCACGCCCACGGCGATGGGCGCGGCGATGAGCGGGTCGATGTCGTCCCGGCCGAAGTAGACGCCCGCCGATGCCGCGGCGGTGACGCCGATCATGAAGTTGCTCGTGGCCGTGGAGACCTTGATGGGGAGTCCCATCGCCAGGTCCATGGCGGGCACCTTGAGCACGCCCGAGCCCACGCCGAGCAGGCCGCTCAGCGCGCCGGCGCCGTACATGAGGCCCAAGCCGAGCTTGGAGCGGCTGACGCGGTACGACACGGTGCGGCCGCGCGCCACGTCGGGGTACGAGGCGTGCAACCGCAGCCGGTCGGCCAGCGCGTCCGGCGGAGGGGGAGGACGGTGCTCGATGCTCTTGCGGCGCGCCACCGCCACGCCCGACTGCGCCAATGCCAACCCGAAGATGACGTAGAGGGCGCGCGGCACGAGGAGCGACCCGAGCACGGCACCGGACACCGCGCCCGTGGTGGTCGCCAACTCGAGGAACATGCCGACGCGCATGTTCGCCATGTGGTCGCGCAGGTACGCCACGGCCGCGCCGCTCGACGTGGCGATCACCGCCACGATCGACGCGCCGATGGCGAGGCGGATGTTGACGCCGAACGCCAACGTCAGCGCGGGGACGAGGATGAACCCGCCGCCCAAGCCGAGCAGCGCGCCGAGCGCACCGGCCACGACGCCGACGCCGAAGAGCGCCAGCGTCAGTTCGAGCGGCGTCACCGCCCGAGACTACGCGCGCTCTCCCGCGCCCTCCCGGGGACGCCCTGCGCGCTGCGTGACGGAACCGCGCGCACGCCGGTCGTCGGCCCTCCCGGCTGCCCCCACGAGCGCCCTGCGGCTCCGACGACGCCCGGGCAGGGGAGTGGCGCGCCGTGGCGGGATGGATTGACCTGTGGGGTCAGGGGGTCTAAAGTGGCGCAAAGTGGAGTAAAGGGGAGGGTCCGCCGGCATGGCGGGGGGAGCGTCGTGGGAGCTCGGATCGGTGGCACGGTTCTTCGGGACGTACGAGCACTCGCTCGACAGCAAGGGTCGAGTCATCCTCCCGGCGCGCTTTCGGACCGCCTTCGAGCACGGCGGGTACCTGACCCAGTTCCGGGACGGCTGCCTGGCGCTGTGGACACCGGAGCAGTTCGAGATCCAGATGGAAGAGGTCCAGGCCCGGGCGGCCACGGGGCGGGCCGACCGCAACATGGCCCGGCTGTGGGCGGCGGGCACCCAGGACCTGGAAGTGGACCGGCAGGGGCGCATGGTGCTCCCCGCCCGCATGCGGGAGTACGCCGGGCTGGAGAACGACGTGGTGGTGGTGGGGGTGATCGACCGGGTCGAGCTGTGGGACCCCGCCCGGTGGGCCGAGAAGATCGGCCCCGAGGAGCAGCGGCTGTCGGAGGGCGCCGACGACTGAGGGTCCCGTCTCCAGAGAGAACAGACAGAACAGACAGAACAGAAAGGAGCGTGACCGACGCTCGCCACGTGACGACACGGCCCGCCAGGCACACCCGGTGCATGCGCAGCCCCTCGGCTGGTTCGGTGGAAGACTCCTCCTCCGCCCGCTTCCAACCGAGTCGTAGGGGCAACCCTCCCGACGGCATCCCGCCAGTCGAGGGGCTGCGGATGTCCCAGGTGTTCGCC
>DATJBC010000104.1:0-7750 GCA_035515515.1 Acidimicrobiales bacterium | reverse complement strand
GCGCCCGGGCGGGGCGGCCTGCACACCGGGGACGGGAGCCGGTCGGAGGGCCCCGAGGGCCTGCCCGTCAGCCGGCCACGGCCTCCTCGAGCGACGGGAAGATGGCGAAGAAGTCGCTCAGGCCGGTGACGTCGAAGACCTTGCGCACGTTGGGTCGGTCGATGACGAGGCGGAGCTCGCACCCCTCGGCCCGGAGCCGCTTGCGCGCCGTGACCAGGGCGCTCAGCCCGGTGGAGTCGATGAACGACACGTCCGACATGTCCACCACAGCGAAGGGGCTCGCCCCGTCGGCCAGGGCCAGGAGCGGGTCCCGCAGGGCGGGGGCCGTGGCCACGTCGATCTCGCCGAACACCCGGAGCACACCGCCCTCGTGGTCGGTGGCGAAGCCAAAGACTGCGTCCAGCGTCATGGTCGGTCCTCCCTGACGGGGACCGACCACGTCACGCCGGTCGGTCACCGATCGATCCGCCTCCCCGGTCAACCTACGACGACGCCGCGTGGCGCGCAGCGGGGATTCCACCTACGGGCGGCAGGTGGCTTCACACCCGCAGGCGGTCCCGGCCCGGCCCTGCTCGGCGCCGCACCGGCGAGGAAGCCCCGGCCAGGCGGGTGTCAGGCGCCCGGTGTCAGGCGGCCACGGCCTTGAGCAGCTCGGTGAGGGCGTCGGGGAAGCGGTCCGCCATCTCGCCTATGTCGGGTGCCGCCTTCTTGCACGCCAGGAGGCCGATCCCCACCCGGTCGAGGTAGCTCATGGCCGTGACGTTCAGGGCCGCGCCGTTGATGACGGGGCCGAAGGGGTGGTACGCCTCCATGCGGCCGCCCGCGCAGAACAGCGGGACCGGGGAGCCCGGGAAGCTCGACACCACCACGTTGAACATGGGCCAGCGCTGCGTCACGCCCAGTCGGGTGAAGGCCCCCATGGCCGGCCCCAGCACACACGGCAGGGCGAGCTTGCACAGGTCGCCGACCATGTCGGGGCCGAGGATGGCGTCCTGCTCCTTGGCCTGGTCGAAGCCGTCGCGCACCGCCGACAGGCGGTCCACCGGGTCGGCGATGGTGGTGGCCAGGCCCACGATGAGCCCCGACAGGCGGTTCACGGCGTCGGCGGGCGTGCCCTCGTCGCGCACCGACACCGGGACCATGGCCGTGAGCTGGCGCTCGGGCAGCGCCCCGTGGTCCCGGAGGTAGCTGCGCAGCACGCCCCCGGTGATGGTGAGCAGGACGTCGTTGAACGTCGTCCCGGTGGCCGCCCGCACCTCCTCGATCTCGTCGCGGTCCAGGTGCACCAGGCCGACGTTGCGCCGCGAGCCGAGCGGGGCGGAGAACGGGGTGCTGGGCGCGTGGAACAGCGAGGGCGGGGCCAACGCGTCGGGGCGACGGTTGCGCCGTCCCATGCGGGCCGCCACCAGCGCGCCGCGGCCCAGGGTGGCCGCCGCCGACGGCACCAGCTTGCCCAGCTGGAGGAGCGAATCCCGCACGAGGGTCAGGCCCGAGGGCTCGGGCTCGGCCTCCGGGCGCGCCGGCGCGTCGCCGGCGGGCGGGGCGTCCGCCTTGAGGTCCATGAGGTTGGCGGTGAGGTCCACGCTGGAGAGGCCGTCGATGGCGGCGTGGTGGATCTTGGCGACGCCGGCCACCAGGCCCCCCTCGAGGCCTTCCACGATGTGGATCTCCCACAGGGGCCGGTCGGGGGCCAGGGGCGTGCTCATGACGCCCGAGACGTAGTCGGCGAGCTCGCTCGGCCCCCCGGGAGCGGGCAGCGCCCCGCGCAGCACGTGGTTGTCGAGGTCGAGGTCGGGGTCCTCGATCCAACGAGGATGGTCGAGGGAGCCCGGGACGCGCACCAGGCGCTGGCGGAAGGGGCCCAGCAGGTGCAGGCGCTGCTCGAGGACGCGCCGGATCCCCTCGAAGGGGGGCGGGCTCCCCGGCGGGGCCGTGGACGGGTCGAAGACCCCCACCGCCCCGACGTGGAACAGCGACGTCGGTGACTCGAGGGTAACAAAGAGCGAATCGAGGCCGCCGAGCCGTTTCATGCGCGTCTCCCTTCGCATGACACATGACAGAGTCGCGAACACCCGCCGCGCGCCCGCCATTCTGGCCGACGCACGGCGCGAAATTGGCCATGGTGGCCACAACTTCGCGAGAAGAAACCGTGACATCGCCGACGGCGCCCCGACCCGGCCCCGGGCGAGCTCGTGGCAGGGCCGTGCGCTAGGTGACGCCGAGGCTCCCCTTGGCGGCCGCCTCGAAGACGCGGAAGGGCAGGACACGCTTGGCGGCGATCCCGATGCGCTCGCCCATCTTGCCCACCGACACGCGCCGCGGCGGGCGCCGCGCCCCCAGGACGCGCTCCACCACGGCCGCCACGTCGTCGGGGTCGACTCCGTTGGCCTCGTCACGCGCCATGAGCCCGACGGCGCCGTCGAGGGCGGCGCGGTAGGCGTCGCCCGCCTGCGACGCCGCCGTCGTCCTGCGGTTGGCGGTGAATTCGGTCCGGACGTTGCCCGGCTGCACCAGCGTCACGCTGATCCCGAACGGGGCGACCTCGTAGGCGAGGGCCTCCCCCAGCCCCTCCAGGGCGAACTTGCTCGCGCTGTAGAACCCCTGGAAGGGGAGCGCCACCACGCCGCCGATGGAGCTCATGAGCACCAGCCGGCCCTCCCCCCGGGCACGCATGGCCGGGAGCACGGCCTGGACGATCCGCACCGCGCCCCAGAAATTGGTCTCGAGTTGCGCCTTGGCCTCGTCCACGGCGGTCTGCTCGACGGCGCCGGCCAGCCCCCATCCCGCGCCGGCCACCACGGCGTCCACCCGCCCGTGGCGGGCGAGGACCTCGGCCACCCCGGCGCGCACCGAGGCGTCCTGGTCGACGTCCATGACCAGCCCCGCCCACTCCCCCGACGAGGTCCCCCGGCGGCTCGTCCCCACCACCGTCCACCCCCGGCGGCAGAGCCGATCGGCACAGGCCCGCCCGATCCCGGCGGAGGCCCCGGTGACGATGGCGACCTTGTCCACCGGCCCATCATCGCCGCGTCGGGGCCGCCCGCGCCCGGGGGCAGCCTCGGCCTCAGGGCGACCGGGAGTCGCCGCGCCGCGTCCGGGCGAACAGCCACCGGGTGGGGCGGGTGGGCCGGGCCCGTACGACGTCCCGGAATTCCTGGAGGTCGAGGATGCGCTGCCGGGCCAGGCCGGTCAGGTCCTCGTCGCCGGCCTCCGAGGCGATGTTGTAGGCATCGATGCACTTGCTGATGGCGACGTCGAGGGCGGCCAGCAGGTTGCGGTGCGCTGTCTCGTCGATCACGCCGACCCTCCGCTCGCCCGATCCCCCGCGCCGTGCGGCGCGCCGAGCCCTTCGAATTGTGCCCCGTGGCGAGCGCCACGGCACGTAATGCGCGGGCCCTCCGCTCGCTGTACCGGAGCCGTGCCCGGGGAACCCACGGGACGCACAACACCGCCACCGGGGCCGGGGCACGCTCAGGTGGCCCTGGGGCCTTGCCGATATCACCGCGATGCCCGGCGAACCCCTCCCGGGGCCGACGGAGGAGCGCGCCCCGGGGCCGAGCTGGCTGCGCACCGGCTACCTGGTGGCCGTGGCGGAGCTTCTCCTGCTCACGCTCCTCGTCCTGCACCCCGCCCCCGTCCAGGCAGGGCCGACGACGCGCGCCCTGGTGACCGCGGCCGGCAACCCCAAGCGCCTGGCGCCCCCCACGACGACCAGCACGGTGCCACCCTCGACCACCACGACCGCGCCCACGCCCACCACGACGGCCCCGGCGGCTCCGCCCACCACCCGGCCCCCGGCGCCCGCCCGGGCCCCCGCCCCGCGGCCCGCGCCCACGAGGGGACTGGTCCCCCCGGCGGTGCCCGCCGCCAACATCGCCCCGCAGCCCAACTTCCTGCAGAGCTGCTCGGGGACCCAGTACGACGACTCGGCGGGCTGCGTCGGCGCCGCCCTGGCGGCCATCGCCCACGGCCGGGCGGCCGAGGGGCTCGGGCCCATGGTGCTCCCCTCCAATTGGTCCGGCCTCACCCCCCAGGAACAGGTCTTCGTGTCCACCAACCTGGAGCGCACCGCCCGGGGGCTGCCGGCGCTGAGCGCCATGGCCAGCGCCCTCGACCAGGCCGCCCAGGCCGGGGCGGACCGGGCCACCGACCCCTCCCCGCCGTCGGGGTTCCCGATGCGGGAGTACGGGTCGAACTGGGCGGGCGCCGTGGGCAACCCCCTCGAGGCCCTCTACTACTGGATGTACGACGACGGCATGGGCTCGGCCAACGTCGACTGCGCGCCGGGCAACCAATCGGGGTGCTGGGGGCATCGCAAGAACGTGCTGCTGGCACTGCCCTGCCGGGACTGCCTCATGGGCACCGGCTTCGCCGCCGGGGGGTACAAGGGCTACCCCAGCCTGGCCGAGCTCCTCGTGGAGACCTCGGGCGCGCCCGCCGTCGACTTCACCTGGCAGCAGGAGTCGGCCTACCTGTCCTGAGCGCCCCCGCCTTCCGACCCTCCCGCCCGCCACCGTGGTTGACACCCGCGGGAAGCCGCGGCAGCCTGTGGGCCTGGGTTGATCGGGTGTTGTGGCACCGAGGTGGGGGGGCAATCCACGTCGGGCCTTGGCTGCAAGGAGGCTCGCATGACACGGCGAGTCTGGGTGCTGCCACCGACGTGGTCCCTCGACCCTGAGGGGAGCGGCGGGGACGGCCCCAAGAAGCATGGTCGTCTCCGCGGGGGCCCGTTCGGCCGGCTCCGGGCCAAGCGCAAGAAGCCGCCACCGGGCGGTGCGTCGGTGCGCGTCGCCGAGGCCCCCGAGAAGCCTCCGAGGAAACAGGCCGGCGGGCCCTGACCCCCGCCTGCGGGGCGCCTCCCGGCCCGCCTCCGATCCTTGCTATGACGAACCATTTCCTCGGGTCGGTCCGGTTCCGGCGCGGGTCGCCCTGACCGGGACCCCCGTACGGCCGTCGGGCCCGTCGGGGCGGGGCCCCCACGACGGGAAGTGACTGGTTTCGCACTCCCCGAGAGTTCGCGATTCTCCTGGCCACATGGCCCGTTTCGGGCCTCGGCAGTTGATCGTTTGTTGGGGCCAGATAGACGGGGCTGTGACCCGTGGCGGCCAGGATGAGCCGCTGTGACGGGACATGCCCACGTCGTCGCCGACGAATGCGTGGCCGGCCAGCCGCTGCACAACATCCCTGGTCAGCACCGTGAAAGGCAACCGCTACTGTTCGGGACAGGGCCGCGCAGGCACCGCCGCACCCGCTCCGGGATGCAACCGGGACGATCGGCCTGAACCCTGACCGAGCGTCGACGATGGGAGTGGGAATGAGACTGCGCAAGGACAACGACCGGGGGTCGTCGGTTACCGAGGACGCCCCCGTCGAGCCTGTCAGCGCGCCACCCGCCAGCGCGCCACCGGCGGGCGCGCTGCCCATCCACGCCCAGGCCGTCCCTCGCAACCAGCTCGGGCAGCTGCTCGTGTCCACGCAAGTCATCACGCACGACCAATTGGCCGAGGCGCTGATCCAGCAGTCGACGTCGGGACGGCGCATCGGCGCGACCCTTGTCGACCTCGGCGCCATCAGCGAGCGGGACCTGGCCCAGGCACTGTCGCAACAGCTGCTGGTCCCCATCGTCGACCTCTCCCAGCAGACACCCACGGCCGAGGCCATCGACGCCCTGTCGGAGAGCGTGGCCCGTGCCCATATGGCGGTGCCCATCGTGGTGGACGACACCGGGATCACCATCGCCGTCGCCGACCCCAACCCCGAGCTGGCCAAGACGCTGGCCAACGCCTGTGGCCGGGTCGTGCGACTCGTCATCGCCCCACGCTCGGACGTGCAGCGGGCCATCGACACCTCGTACCGGGCCCTGGGCAGCATCGACGAGCACGTCCGGGCCTTCGAGGAGACGAGCGACGTGCCCAGGCGGGCCGCCGACGCGCCGGTGCAGATCGTCCAGGCCAGCGACGCCCCGGTGGTCCAGGTCGTCAACCTGCTCATCACCCAGGCCATGCGCGACCGCGCCTCGGACATCCACATCGAGCCCCAGGGGCAGCAGCTGCGGGTCCGCTACCGCATCGACGGCGCCCTGCACGACGCCGTGGAACTGCCGACGTCGATGGCGCCCGCCCTCGTGAGCCGGCTCAAGATCATGGCCGACATGAACATCGTCGAGCGCCGGCGACCCCAGGACGGGCAGATCACCATGTCGGTGGACGGGCGCGAGATCGACATCCGCGTGTCGACGGTGGCGACGATCTGGGGCGAGAGCTGCGTGCTGCGGGTCCTCGACAAGAGCCGGTCGCTGTTCCGCATGAGCGACCTGGGCATGCCGCCGGACACCCATGAGGTGTTCACCCGGCTCGTACGCTCACCGTTCGGGATGGTGCTGTGCGCGGGCCCCACGGGGAGCGGCAAGACCACCACGCTGTACGCGGCGTTGACCGAGATCGACGATCCCAGCCGCAACATCATGACCATCGAGGACCCGGTCGAGTACGTCTTCCCCTCCATCAACCAGATCCAGACCAACGAGCAGGCCGGCATGACCTTCGCCAACGGGCTTCGCTCCATCCTCCGCCAGGACCCAGACGTGATCCTGGTGGGCGAGATCCGGGACGTGGAGACGGCCCGCATCGCCGTGCAGTCGGCCCTCACCGGGCACCTCGTCCTGTCGTCGCTGCACGCCACCGACTCCGCGGCCGCCCTGCACCGGTTCCTGGACATGGGCATCGAGTCGTTCCTGGTGGCCTCGTCGGTGCTGGCGGTGGTCAGCCAGCGCCTGGTGCGCCGCATGTGCCAGACGTGCAAGACCCCCTACGAGCCCAAGGACGAGGAGCTCGCCTTCTATGAGGAGAGCGGTGGCCTGCCCAAGGCCCAGTTCTTCCAGGGCGAGGGCTGCAACTTCTGTGCGGGAACCGGCTACCGGGACCGCATCGGCGTGTTCGAGCTGATGCGGATCACCCCGGAGATCAAACGGCTCATCGTGGGTTGGGCAACCCAGGACGAGCTCCAGCGCATGGCGGTGTCGCAGGGAATGCGCACGCTGCGTGACGAGGCGATCCAGCTCATCACCGACGACATCACGACGATCTCCGAGGTCGTCCGTTCCATCTACGCGGCCTGAGACGACCATGGCCAAGTTCAAGTTCACCGCCATCTCGCCCGACGGCTCGACGATCACCGGGATCGAGGACGCCCTCACCGCCAGCCTGGCCCGCCGGGCCCTGATCGACCGTGACCTGGCGCCCATCCAGGTGTCCGAGCAGCGCGGCCTCCTGCAGTTCGAGATCACCAAGGAGAAGGTGCCGCGTCGGGAGCTCATGCACTTCTCCCGCCAGCTGGCCGTCTTCATGCGGGCGGGCATCCCCATGCTGGAGGCGCTCGACGTCCTCTCCGAGGAGGTCGGGTCCAAGGCGTTCCAGCGCATCCTGTCGGAGATGGCCGACGCCCTGCGGGCGGGCGAGACCTTCGCCAGCGCCGCCGAGGCGCATCCCGAGGCGTTCCCCCCCTACTACCTCGGCATCCTCCGCTCCGCCGAGCTGACCGGCAACCTCGACACCGTCCTCGAGCAGCTGGCCGAGTACATCGAGCGCGACAGCGAGGCCAAGCGCAAGATCACCTCGGCGCTCATCTACCCGGGAATCGTGCTGGTGCTGTCGGTGGTCGCCGTGGTGGTCATCACGGGCTTCGTGCTCCCCCGGTTCAAGACGTTCTTCGCGTCTCTGCACGCCAAGCTGCCGCTCCCCACCCGGGCGCT
>DATJBC010000103.1:0-11489 GCA_035515515.1 Acidimicrobiales bacterium | reverse complement strand
CGCGGCGACATCGTGCTGTTCATCGACGAGCTGCACACGCTGGTGGGCGCGGGCGCGGCGGAGGGCGCCATCGACGCGGCGTCGATCCTCAAGCCCATGCTGGCGCGCGGCGAGCTGCAGACCATCGGCGCCACCACGCTCGACGAGTACCGCAAGCACCTCGAGAAGGACGCCGCCCTCGAGCGCCGCTTCCAGCCCATCAAGGTCGAGCAGCCCACCGTGGCCCACACCATCGAGATCCTGAAGGGCCTGCGCGACCGCTACGAGTCGCACCACTCGGTGACCATCACCGACCAGGCGCTGGTGGCCGCGGCCAACCTGGCCGACCGCTACCTGGCCGACCGCTACCTGCCCGACAAGGCCATCGACCTGATCGACGAGGCGGGGAGCCGGCTGCGCATCCGGCGCATGACGACCCCCCCCGACTACAAGAAGATCGAGGAGGACCTCGACCGCATCCGCAAGGACAAGGACGTGGCCCTCGAGCGCCAGAACTACGACCAGGCGAAGAAGCTCTCCGAGCAGGAGAAGGAGCGCCTCGACCGCAAGTCGGCCATGGAGGCCGAGTGGCGCGCCGAGGGGCTCGAGCTCTTCGACGTGGTGGACGAAGAGGTCATCGCCGAGGTGCTGGCCAACTGGACGGGCATCCCCGTCTACCGCCTCACCGAGGAGGAGACGGCCAAGCTCCTGCGCATGGAGGACGAGCTGCACAAGCGCGTCGTGGGCCAGGAGGAGGCCATCAAGGCCCTGTCGCGCGCCATCCGCCGCACGCGGGCCGGCCTCAAGGACCCCAAGCGCCCCAGCGGGTCGTTCATCTTCCTCGGCCCCACCGGCGTGGGGAAGACCGAGCTGGCCAAGGCCCTGGCCGAGTTCCTCTTCGACGACGAGGACGCCCTCATCCAGCTCGACATGAGCGAGTACATGGAGAAGCACACCGTGTCGCGCCTGGTGGGCTCGCCCCCCGGCTACGTGGGCTACGAGGAGGGTGGGCAGCTGACCGAGGCCGTGCGGCGCAAGCCGTTCTCGGTGGTGCTCTTCGACGAGGTGGAGAAGGCCCACCCGGACGTGTTCAACGCGCTGCTGCAGATCCTCGAGGACGGCCGCCTGACGGACGCCCAGGGGCGCTCGGTGGACTTCAAGAACACCGTGCTCATCATGACCTCGAACCTGGGGACCGCCGATCTGCGCAAGTCCTCGGTGGGCTTCGCCAAGACGTCGGAGGCCGTGACCTACGAGCGCATGAAGTCGAAGGTCCACGACGCCCTGAAGCAGCACTTCCGGCCGGAGTTCCTCAACCGGATCGACGAGGTCATCGTCTTCCACGAGCTGTCGAAGGAGGAGGTCGTGGAGATCGTCGACCTCATGATCCGGCGTGTGTCGGAGCAGCTCGAGTCCCAGGGCCTCGGCCTGGAGCTCACCCCGGCGGCCAAGTCGATGCTGGCCGACAAGGGCTACGACCCCACCCTGGGCGCCCGCCCGTTGCGCCGGGCCATCCAGCAGTACGTGGAGGACGCACTGTCGGAGCGCATCCTGTGGAAGGAATTCCGCGTGGGTGAGACCGTGATCGTGGACGTGGAGGACGGCGAGATCGTCTTCCGCTCCGTCGAGGGCTTCGAGCCGCCGTCGGTCGAGCTGGCCGGCGCCGGCGCCGACTCCTGACGCCGGCGCGCCCCGCGCCACCCCGGCCGCCGCGCGCCGAGTAGCGCGCCGGGGAGGACCGCGCCCGGGTGCGCCCGGGGGACCACGGCCCCCGGCGCGTCACAGCCGCTCCGTAGCGTGCGGGCCATGGGACGGGCCCGCACCGAGTTCCGCTGCAGCGCCTGTGGCGCCCCCACGGCGCGCTGGTCGGGGCGCTGCCCGGCGTGCGGCGAGTGGAACAGCCTCCTCGAGCAGGTGCCGCTGCCCGGGGCCGCCGCGCCGGGCGCGGCGGCCCTCCGAGCCGGCTCCCTCGAGGCGCCGCTCGCCCTGTGCGACGTCGACCCCGGCGGGGCCGCCCCCGTGGCCACCGGCTTGGCGGAGCTGGACCGGGTCCTGGGCGGCGGGCTCGTCCCGGGGTCGGTCACCCTCCTCGGCGGGGCGCCCGGGATCGGCAAGTCCACGCTGTTGCTCCAGGTGATGGCGTCGATGGCCGGTGGCGGGGCGCGCGTGCTGCTCGTGTCGGCCGAGGAATCGGCCCACCAGGTCCGCCGGCGCGCCGAGCGGCTGGGGCCGCTGCCCGCCGGGCTCATGCTGCTGGCCACGACCGACGTCTCCGCCCTGGCCCCGGCGCTGCGCGACTGCACCCCCGCCCTGGTGGTGGTGGACTCGGTGCAGGCCGTGGCCGAGCCGGGGGTCTCGGGCCCGCCCGGGAGCCTCGGCCAGGTGCGCGCCTGCACGGACCTCGTCGTCCATCTGGCCAAGCTGTCGGGGGTGCCGTTCGTCCTCGTCGGGCACGTCACCAAGGACGGCACGCTGGCCGGGCCGCGCACCCTCGAGCACCTGGTCGACACGGTCCTCGGCGTGGAGGGCGACCGGCACCACGCCCTGCGCACGCTGCGCGCCACCAAGCACCGCTTCGGGCCCACCGGCGAGCTGGGCCTGTTCGAGATGACCGACGCCGGCATGGCGGCGGTGGCCGACCCCTACCGGCTCCTGCTCGGGGACAGGCGCACGGGGACGCCGGGGAGCACGGTGCTGCCCGCCATGGAGGGCCAGCGCGCCCTGCTGGTGGAGCTCCAGGCCCTCACCGCTCGCACGGGGGGCGAGGCCCCCAGCCGGCGCTCGGCCAACGGGGTCGACGGCGGGCGCCTGGCCCTGCTCCTCGCCGTCCTCGAGCAGCGCGCCGGGGTGCCCCTGGCGCGCACCGACGTCTTCGCCTCGGCCATCGGCGGGATCAAGGTGGCCGAGCCCGCCGCCGACCTGGCCCTCGCCCTGGCCGTGGCGTCGGCCGTGGCCGAGCGGGCGCTGCCGGCGGACCTGGTGGCCTTCGGGGAGGTGGGCCTGGGCGGTGAGATCCGCCAGGTGCCCCACGCCCCGCGGCGCCTGGCCGAGGCGGCGCGGGTGGGCTTCCGTCACGCGCTGGTCCCCGCCTCGTGCCCCGACGGCCCGGCCGGCATGGAGGTCGTCCACGTGCGCACCCTGGCCGACGCCGTGGGCCTGGCCACCGGCCCGCGCACCGGCTGAGCACGGCGCGCGCCTCGGCCGCCCACCGGTGACCGACGCGGCGCCGTGTCGACGCAGGGTGTGTGGCGCGCCGCCCGCCGGGTCGTACCGCGGCCCGGCCGGGTCGCCGACGGCCCGGCCGTGGTGCGTGCGCACCGACGCTGTAGCGGCGCGGCGCGGGGTGGGCGCACGAGGGCACCGGGTACCATGCGGGGGTGGTGGTGCGACCGAGCTCGGCCATGGCCGACGCCCTGGCGCTGGTCGCGCCCGGACAGCCGCTGCGCGACGGCCTGGCGCGCGTGCTGCAGGCCAACCGAGGCGCCCTCCTGGTCGTGGGCGACGGCCACGACGTGCTGTCGATCTGCACGGGCGGGTTCCTCCTGGACGCCGAGTTCAGCCCCCAGCGCCTGTCGGAGCTGGCCAAGATGGACGGCGCCATCATCCTCTCGGCGCGCGCCGACCGCATCGCCCGCGCCAACGTGCACCTGATGCCGGACGCGTCGATCCCGACCATCGAGACCGGCACGCGCCATCGCACGGCCGAACGCGTGGCGCGGTCCATCGACGTGCCCGTGGTGTCGGTGTCGGCGGCCATGGGGCTCATCACCGTTTACCGCCATGACCACCGTCACGTGCTGCAGACCGAGCGCCGCCTGCACGAGCGCGTGAGCCAGGCGCTGCAGACCCTGCAGCGGTTCCGCAACCGCTTCGACGCCGCCCTCACCACCTTGTCGGCCCTCGAGATCGCCGACACCGTGACGGCGCGCGACGTGGCCGCGGTGCTGCAGCCGGCCGAGCTGTTGTGGCGCGTGGCCGACGAGGTCAAGGCGGACCTCGTCGAGCTGGGGGAGGACGGACGGCTTCTGCGCCTGCAGCTCGAGGAGGTCACCGAGGGCATCGACCCCGTCCGGCAGCTGATCGTGCGCGACTACGTCGCCGCCGCCGACGGCGCCCGGGCGGGGCGCGACGGCACCCGGGCCGCCGCCGTCGAGGGCGACGGCAAGGGCCCGGGCCCCGGTGCCACCGAACGCGCCCTGGGCGCGCTGGCACGTCTGTCCACCGACGAGGTGCTCGACGGCCGCCGCGTGTCGTCGGTGCTCGGCCTGGGGTCGGCGCACGCCGACCCCGACCTTCCCCTGGAGCCGCGCGGCTACCGGCTCCTGCACCGCCTGCCGCGCTTTCCCGATGCGCTGGCCGATCGCATCGTCGAGCACTTCTCGAGCCTGTCGCTCATCATGCGGGCGTCGGTGAGCGAGCTCGAGGAGGTGGGCGGCGTGGGCGAAGCCCGCGCCCGCTCCGTCAAGGAAGGCCTGGCCCGGCTGGCCGAAGCGAGCATCCTCGACCGCTACAGCTGACGCACCGGGCGTCGCGGGGCCGTGGTCAGGGCGGGCGCGGCCCCCGGTCGTCCCCGGCGCGCCGTGGGAGGAGGCGGCGTCGCTCGGGTAGAATGGCCCGTCATTCCTCGCCGTGCGCCGCGATGCCGCGCGCCATCCTCGGGAGAGTCCGTGTTCGACATCGGTGACAAGGTGGTCTATCCCCATCACGGGGCGGCGATCGTGGAGCGGCGCGAGGTCAAGGAGGCCTTCGGGGAGAAGAAGGAGTACCTCGTCCTCCGCCTCGCCTACGGCGACCTCACGCTCATGGTGCCCGCCGACAACACCGAGGGCGTGGGCCTGCGCGAGGTGATCAACGACGAAGAGGTCGAGGAGGTGTTCGCCGTCCTTCGCAAGAAGGAGGCGCGCATGCCCACCAACTGGTCGCGGCGCTACAAGAACCACTCGGAGAAGCTGCGCTCCGGCGACATCTACCAGGTGGCCGAGGTGGTGAGGAACCTCTCGATACGCGACAAGGACAAGGGCCTGTCGGCGGGGGAGAAGCGCATGCTCAGCCGAGCTCGCCAGATCCTCGTGTCCGAGCTCACCTTCGCGCTCGACGTCGACGAGGAGGCGGCCGAGAAGCGCCTCGACGAGGCGCTGCCCTGAGCCGTGTCGACGTGGGCGGTCGTGGTGGCCGCCGGGCACGGCCGTCGCTTCGGCGCCGCCAAGCAGTTCAGCGCGCTGGGCGGGCGCCCCATGGTCCAATGGGCGATCGACGCGGCGCGCAGCGTGGCTGACGGCGTGGTGCTGGTCCTGCCGTCCGGCGGCGCCGGCGCGCGGGAGGAGCCTCCGGGCGCCGTCCACGGCGCGGACGTCGTCGTGGCGGGGGGCGCCACCCGGGCGCAGTCGGTGCGGGCCGGGCTGGCGGCGGTGCCCGGGTCGGCGGCCGTGATCGTCGTGCACGACGGGGCGCGCCCGCTGGCGTCGCCCGCGCTGTTCGGCGCGGTGGTGGCCGCCGTGAGGGCGGGAGCCGACGGCGCGGTGCCCGCCGTGGCCGTGGCGGACACGCTGAAGGCGGTGGAGGGGGGCGTGGTGACGGGCACCGTGCCACGCGACCAGCTGATGGCGGTGCAGACGCCCCAGGCGTTCCGGGCCGAGGTGCTGCGGCGCGCCCATGACGGCGGGGGCGAGGCCACCGACGACGCCGGGCTGGTGGAATCGCTGGGCGCTACCGTGCGGGTCGTGCCCGGCGACCCCCGCAACATCAAGGTCACCACGGCCGCCGACCTCGAGATCGCCCAGGCGCTGGCGGGGTCGTGAGCCCGGGCGCGGCGGAGCCCGGTGCGCTGCGCGTGGGGCAGGGCTTCGACGTCCACCGCGTCTCGGACGACCCCGGCCGGCCGCTCGTGCTCGGGGGCGTGCGCGTCCCCGGCGCGCCGGGGCTGGCCGGGCACAGCGACGCCGACGTGCTGTCGCACGCCCTGGCCGACGCCCTGCTCGGCGCGGCCGGCCTCGGCGACCTGGGGCGGCACTTCCCCTCCGACGACCCGGCGTGGGCCGGCGCCGACTCGGTGGCGCTCCTGGCGCAGGTGTCGTCCATGGTGGCGGGGGCGGGGTGGCGCGTGGTCAACGGCGACTGCACCGTGGTGTGCGAGCGGCCCCGGCTGGCCGACCACACCGAGGCCATGGCCCGGTGCCTGTCGGAGGTGGTGCGCGCCCCGGTCAGCGTGCGCGCCAAGCGCGCCGAGGGCCTCGGCGCCCTGGGGCGGGTGGAGGGCATCGCCTCGCTCGCCGTGGCCCTGCTCACGGCGACGTCGTGAGTGGCGGGACGGGGGGCGGGCCGGCGCGCCGGCGCCGTGGCGCCGCCGCGGCGGGGGGCCGGGCGGGCGCCGGCGGGCGGCCCCGGCCCCACCCGGGCGCGCCGGCCCGCCCCCGTCCGCGCGGCGAGCCCCGGGGCGTGGGGGGCGAGCAGGTGGAGGGGCGCCAGGCCGTGCGCGAGCTGCTGGCCGCGGGTCGGCGCCCCGTGCGCGAGGTGTGGATCGTGTCGGACCTCGAGCCCTCCGCCCCGATCGACGAGATCGAGCGCCTGGCCGCGCGCCGCGGCGTGCGCGTGCTGGCGGTGTCCCGGGGCAAGCTCGAGCGCGCGGCGCGCACCGACGCCCCCCAGGGGGTCCTGGCGCACGCCGCGCCGCTGCGGGAGGTCGACCTCGACACGCTGTGCCGGGCCCGGCCGCCCGTGCCGTTCCTGGTGGTGCTGGACGGCGTGACCGACCCCCACAACGTGGGCGCGTTGCTGCGCAGCGCCGAGTGCGCCGGGGCGACGGGAGTGGTGCTGCCCCGCCACCGCGCCGTCCACGTGACCGCCACGGTGGCCAAGGTCGCCGCCGGGGCCATCGAGCACCTGGCCATGGCGGTGGTCCCCGGCGTGCCCAACGCCCTGCGGCGCCTGGCCGACCTCGGCGTGCGCTCCATCGGCCTGGACGCGGCCGCGCCCACGTCGCTGTTCGACATGGACCTCGACGCCGAGGCGCCCGTCGCGCTCGTCATGGGGGCCGAGGGCAAGGGGCTCGCCCCGCTGTCGCGCCGGCGCTGCTCGGGGCTGGCGTCCATCCCGCAGTTCGGTGCGCTGGGCGCCCTGAACGTGGCCGCCGCGGGGGCGGTGGCCTGCTTCGAGATCGCCCGCCGGCGCGCCGTGTCGGCCGGGCCGCGCGGCGTCGGCCTCAGCCCGTGACCCCGCCCACCCCGGGCGCCACGAGCGAGCAGGCCGGCTCGGGCAGGGGTGCCACGGCGGGCCCGTTGTCGGCCAGCGCCGCCGCCACGTCCTGGAGGGCGACCGGGTCGTAGATGATCCCGAGGTGCTCGCTCGCGTCCGTGGCGCACTGGTCCTGGAGCGTGACGTCCATGACGTCGGGCCCGCGCAGGAAGGCGGAGCTGTAGGGCGTCACCACCTCGTCGTGGGTCGACTCGATCACCACGTAGTTCGGCCCCGGCACGGTGTCGCCCCCGGCGTTGAGGGCGCGCATGAACGGCGACCCCGCCTGCTGCTCGGCGCACGCCGCGCAACCCGTGGCCCCCGCCATGGCGTAGCCCTGGTCGCCGAAGGCCGCCGCCAGCGCGTCCAGGCCGTCCAGGGTGGTGCCGTGGTTGGAGGGCGCCAGCCCCACCAGCGTGTGCACGCGGGGGGCCCCGCCCAGGACGTCGACGTAGTAGCGGGGCATCATGCCGCCCTGGGAGTGGCCCACGATGTCGACCTGGCGGGCGCCCGTCCAGGCCAGGACCCGGCTGACGAAGCCCGCCAGCTGTCGGGCCGAGTCCTCCACGGCGGCCTCGCCGTAGAAGCGCCCCGCGCTCGAGGCGGTGGCGCCGTAGTTGAAGCCGAACACGCAGTAGCCGCTGTCGGCGAGCAGCGGCGCCAGCGCCTGCCAGCTCACGTTCTCGTTGGCGAACGTGCCGTGCACGAGCACCACGGGGTAGGGGTGCGCGCTCGAGGGCGTGCACGGCCCGTTGACGACACCGGGCGGCATGCCGTCGGGGTCGGTGAGCTCGGTGGCGAAGCCCTGGGCGATGGTGCCCTCGGGGTAGGGCCCCGCCGCCGCGGCGGCGGCGCCGGCGGGGCCGGCGCCCCCGACCACCGCGGCCGCCAGGGCCAGGGCCAGGCCCGCGCCGCCCGCGGCGAGGCGGGCGGCGGTCCGGGCTCCCGGGCGCCGTCGCCGGTGCCGTGGGTGGGTCGATCGCTCCATGGGACCTCCTCTGTGCCCCCGACGGGGCCCGTGCGGGGAGAACCGGCCAGGAGCGGGGACCCGGCGCGCCCGCCCCGCAAGACGGGGCCCCCCGGCCCGTACCGAACGGTGAGGACCAACCCTCCGGCGCTCGGCGTGCCGGACGGACGACGCGGGGGCGCACCGTGAGACCACGGACACGTCTGCAGACCATGTCGGAACGGGGCTCGGGGTCGGAGCCACCTGCAGGGCGGGCGCGGCTCGCCACGTGGGCGCGCCACGTGGCCCTCGGCGTGGCGGCCGGCGCCGCCGTGGTGGTGGCCCTGGTGGTGGGCGCCGTGCCGGCTGGCGCGGCGCCGAGCGGTGCGCACCTGGCCGGCGCCCAGATCGCAGCGGTGTCGTCGCGCTGGGGGCTCGTGACGCTGGCGGCGGCGTTCGCCGCCGGCACGCTGTTGTTCTACGTGGGAGGCGTCGTGGTGCGCGGGCGCCAGCGCGCCAAGGGCGCCCATCGCAGGCCCCGCCGTGACCACTCGACGGCGTCGTGGTGAGCGCGTCCCGCCACGCCGGGCACACATCGCGGGAGCCGGTGGTGGGACTCGAACCCACGACCTGACGATTACAAGTCGTCTGCGCTTCCAGCTGCGCCACACCGGCGGATGCGCTCCACGCTACCGCCCTCGCCCTGCTCATCTCGGCCCTCGGGTGCAGGATGCTTGATTCCGATGTGCCGCGTTGGCAGGCTTGACCCCGCATGGCGCTCAACGAGCTCGACCGTGACATCCTCGATTTCGAGGAATCGTGGTGGACGCGGCCCGGCGCCAAGGCCGCCGGCATCCGGGACCGCCTCGGCATGTCGCCCACGCGCTACTACCGGCGACTGGCGGAGATCGTCGACACCGCCGAGGCCCTCGAGCACGCCCCCCTCGTCGTTCGCCGCCTGCGCCGCCGGCGACTAGACCAACGTCGGGGACGGTTCGAGACGACGGCCGCCCCGCATCCCCGACGATGACCGACAGCTCCGACGAGTCCGGATCCGGGACCGAGCACACACCCGGCTGGCGCGCCTCGGGCGACGCCGACCACGGCGACACCGTGTTGCCCGCGGGGTGGTTGCGCGGCGTGGGTGTGGTGGTAGTGGCGGTCGTCATCGGGGCGCTCCTCATGCCCTCGGCCACCCGGGCCCCGCTCGGGTTGGCGGCACGCTCCACGCCCACCACCACCGCCGGCCCCCAGGGGGCCACGGGGACCACCTCCACCACCGCCCCCCGCACCACCACGACGGGCGTGCTCCCCGGGGCGGGCGCCATCCACGTGCTGGTGGCCAACGGCACCTCCATCACCGGCCTGGCGGGCGGCACGACCGCCTACCTCAAGTCCCGGGGGTTCGTGACCCTGGCGGGCACCAACGCCACCCAGAAGGTCTCGGGCACCCAGGTGTACGCGGCGTCGGGCCAGCAGGTGGCGGCCACCGTGGTGGCGGGCGCCCTGGGCATCCCCTCCAACGCCATCCAGCCCGCCAGCGCGGTGGCCCCCGTGTCGAGCACCGGCGGGGCCACGGTGGTGGTCATCGCCGGCCCCGACCTCGCCCGCTTCGCCCCCACGTCGACCTCCACGTCGCACCCCGTGGGCTGACGGTCCCGTCCTGGGGCACGGGGGCCGGGAGACCTGCGTGAGCGGCGACCCCGCCGGCCTCGGGCCCCTGGACGTGCTGCTGGAGGCGCCCGCCGCCAGCGCCGTGGTCACCGACTTCGACGGGACGCTGGCCCCCATCGTGGCCGACCCCGAGGTCGCCGCGCCCCTGCCCGAGGCGCCCGCCGTGCTGGGGGCGCTGGCGAGGCGCTTCGCCGTGGTGGGGGTGGTCTCTGGCCGTCCCGCCTCGTTCCTGGCCGAGCGCCTGGCGGGCGCCGGCCCCCAGCTGCGGCTGGTCGGCGTGTACGGCCTGGAGTGGATCGAGGACGGCGAGCTGCGCCACGCCCCGGAGGCCGAGGCCTGGCGGGAGCCGGCCGCCCAGGTGGTGGCGGCCGCCCGGGCCGCCTTCGCGGGCGAGGCGGTGGGCGTCGAGGACAAGGGGGCCAGCGTCACGGTGCACTGGCGCCGGGCCCCGCAGGCCGGCGACCGGGCCCGGGCCTTCGCCCGGGACTGGGCGGCGCGCACCGGGCTCGTGCTCCAGCCGGGCCGCCGGGCGGTGGAGCTGCGTCCGCCTGTCGGCATCGACAAGGGGACGGCCGTGGCCGGCCTGGTGGCCGCCTGCCGGGCGGCGTGCTTCATGGGCGACGACGCCGGCGACCTGGCCGCCTTCGCCGCCCTCGACCGCCTGGCCGACACCGGGGGGCGAGCCGTGCGGGTGGCCGTGGGCGACGAGGAGTCGCCCCCCGAGCTCATCGCCGCCGCCGACCTGGTGGTGCGGGGGCCCGCGGAGGCGGTGGCGCTCCTCGCCCGGCTGGCCCGGCGGGCCGCCGGGGGCTGAGCGGCCCGAGCGGGCCGGGGGCCCGCCCTCCGGCGGGCACCCTCAGGCGCGCAGCACGGCCGCCAGCTGGTCGGCGAGCCACTCCCCGGGCTGGCGCCGGGCGGCCAGGGCCCGCAGGGCGCCGGCCCGCCGCCGCCGCTCGCCCGGTGCCATGTCGAGCGCCTCGGCCAGCACCGCGGCGGTCCCGGTGACGTCGAAGGGGTTGACCTCGAGGGCCTCGGCCCGGAGCTCGGCGAAGGCGCCCGCCTCGCGCGACAGGGCGAGGACCCCGTCGTGGGCGTTCACCAGGGGGCCCTCCTTGGCCACCAGGTTGAGCCCGTCGCGCAGGGGGTTCACGAGCAGCACGTCGTAGCGGACCAGGGCGGCCACCGAGCGGCCCGGGTCGTCGGCCACGTCCAGGACGATGGGCGCCCAGTCGTCGGTGGCCCAGGCGTCGTTGACCCGGCGCACCGTCTCCTCCACCTCCGCCGCGTAGGCGAGGTACTCGGGCAGCGTCTGGCGCGAGGGGTAGGCCAGGGCGAGCAGCACCATCTCGCCCCGGAGGTCGGGCCGGGCGCGCAGCAGCTCGTCGACGGCCCAGAACCCCCGCAGGAGGTTCTTGGCCGGCTCCATGCGGTCCACCCGGACCACCAGGCGCCGGCCGCCCAGGACCTCCTCGAGGCGCTCGCCCGCCGAGGCGCACGCCGCCGAGGCCGCCCGCTCGAGGAGCTGCTCGGCGTCGGGCGTGAGGGGCGAGACGAAGCTGTGGCCCACCTCCACCCCGAGGGCACCGCAGCACGCCCGGAAGGCCGCCTCCCAGCGCGCCGTGTGGAACCCCACGGCGGTGGCGGCCGCCATGCCCTCGAG
>DATJBC010000102.1:0-2665 GCA_035515515.1 Acidimicrobiales bacterium | reverse complement strand
GTGGTCGCCAACGCCAGCGTGCAATTCAGCGTGGAGCTCGTGCTGGTGGGTGTGGTGGGCGGCTTCAGCCGCTACCTCGTGGAGGACGTGCACCAGGCCCGGGAAGGGCTGAGCGACCGCGTCGAGCACCTGGCGGAGGTGAACGAGCTCCTCCTCGACCTGCATCGGGCGACCGAGCGCGAGGTCACCCCCATGCACGTCGAGGGGGCCACCCGGTGGGCCTTGGAACGCCTGGAGGAGATGTTCGACCCCGACGCGGCCGCCGTCGTCCTGCTCGATCCGGCCACCGGGGCCTGGCACGTGGCGGCGGGGACGGGTGTGCCCACGGGAACCCCCGACCAGCCCCTCGAGCTCCTGCCCGCCCTCCGTCTGGCGGCCGAGGGGACCGAGCCCCTCACCCTCGACGACCTCGAGCGGGGGCTCACGTACCGGTCCCGCTGGGGGCTGTACTGCCCCATGCGGGCCCGGGGCGAGGTCGTGGGCGTGCTGGCGGTGGAGTCCAACGTCCATCGCCGCTCGGAGTCCCGGGACCGACGGCGCCTGTCCGACCTGGCCCGGGCGGCCGCCCTGGCCATCGACAACGGCCGCTGGCTCGAGCGCATCCACACCCTCGGGATGGAGCAGGAACGGACCCGCCTGGCCCGGGAGCTGCACGACCACATCGGGCAGTCGGTGGTCTACATCGGCTTCGAGCTCGACCGGCTGGTGCAGCTCAACCACGGCCGGGCCGTGCAGGCCGACCTCATGGCCCTGCGCAGCGACCTGCGCGACCTGGTCGAGGAGATGCGCGACATGCTCGTCGACCTCCGCACCGACGTGTCGGAGACCCAGGGCGTGGACAGCGTGCTCGAGTCGTTCCTCGAGCGCGTGAACAAGCGCAACCGCGTCGAGGTGTCGCTGGTGGCCGAGGCCGACAGCCGGATGCCGCTCGCCGTGGAGCGCGAGGTGTGGCGCGTGGCCCGCGAGGCCGTCATGAACGCCGAGCGCCACGCCCACGCGTCGCACGTGTCGATCCTCTGGCTGTGCAACGCGGACGGCGCGTTGTTGGAGGTTGCCGACGACGGCGTGGGGATCCCCGCCGGCAAGGTGGCGGGTACCTCGGGCTACGGCCTGGTCGGCATGCGTGAGCGGGCCGACTCGATCGGCGCCCAATTGGAGATCACCTCGGGCCCGGGAACGGGCACCCTGGTCCGGATGAGAGTGAGAGCGGCCTGATGACACGGGTATTGATCGCAGACGACCACACCATGGTGCGAGAGGGGCTGCGCTGGGCCCTCGAACACGCCGGCTTCGACGTGGTGGGCGAAGCCGCCGACGGGGAGGAGGCGGTGGAGATGGCCACCGAGCAACGGCCCGACGTCGTGCTCATGGACCTCTCGCTGCCGGTGCTGTCGGGCGTGGCCGCCACCAAGCGCATCCGCTCCACGGTCCCCGAGACCGCGGTGGTGGTGCTGTCCATGCTGTCGGACGAGACGGCGGTGTCCTCGGCCCTCGGGGCCGGTGCGCGCGGCTACCTGGTGAAGGACTGCACGACGTCGGAGATCGTCGACGCCGTGGGCCGTGTGGCCGAGGGGGGCCGCGTCCTGGCGCCGTCGGTGGCGTCGGTGACCGTGGCGCGCCCCGACGAGGCGCCCGCCCGGCCGGCGCTGGGCCCGTCCCGTCCCCTGCTCTCCAAGCGCGAGGAGGAGGTCCTGCGGCTCATGGCCACCGGGGTGTCGATCCCCGAGGCGGCCCGCCGGCTCTTCATCAGCGTGAAGACCGTCAAGAACCACCTGTCGTCGATCTACCAGAAGCTCGACTCCCACGACCGGGCCCAGGCCGTGCTGAAGGCGGTGCGCATGGGCCTCATCCACATGGACTGAGCGCGCCCCGCAGGCTCGCCGGGGGGGTACCCCGGGAGGCGCCGGGTGGCCCGGGCCTGGGGGCCGCCGGGCCTCTCCCCCGGCCGGTCGCCCGGCGCCCCGCCGGGACCGGGCGCCTAGGTCGGAGGACCTACGTTTTTCCTGCACAGGGCCAAGTTTGGGCCGTGTGACCTATGGCGGTGAGAAGCCCCGTCCCCGATAGTGATCCGAAGGTTGTACCGCACACAAAAGGGGAACACCGTGAACGTCTTCTCGCTCGTCATGCGCGTGATCGACCCGATCCGCGCCACATGGAACCGCAGGGACGAGCTCGGCGCCAGCCTCGTCGAGTACGCGCTGCTCCTCGCCCTCATCGCCGTCATCGCCCTGGTGGCTCTGCACTTCCTCGGTGGTTCGGTGGCCAACACGCTCAACAACGTGGGCAGCTCCATCAACAGCACGCCCTGACCGATCGCACATCCGCCGAACGAAGTGGCTCCGGCCATCTGAGTTCCCGAGAGCACGAAGGGGGGGAAACCGTGAACGTCTTCTCGCTCGTGATGCGCGTGATCGACCCGATCCGCACCACGTGGAACCGCAGGGACGAGATCGGCGCCAGCCTCGTCGAGTACGCGCTGCTCCTCGCCCTGATCGCCGTGGTGGCGCTCGTTGCGCTGCACTTCCTCGGCGGCTCGGTTGCCAACACGCTGAACAACGTGGGCAGCTCCATCAACAGCACGAACTGACCGGCTCGCAGGCCCAGCTTCCGATCGCATCAGTCCGAAAGATCGCTAGCCGCCGAACGGAGTGGCTCCGGCCGCTTG
>DATJBC010000101.1:0-18300 GCA_035515515.1 Acidimicrobiales bacterium | reverse complement strand
CGATGTGAGTGCGATCGTGAGCTCGAGCGTGGCGAGGATACGGATGACGTGCGCCTGGATCGTGGCGACGGGTCATGGCAAACTGGTTGGCGACGTCGGCGGTCGTGGGGCGTTGGGCGATCGCGAGGACTCCTTCATGGGGTCGATGCGTTCGAGGTGGGTCCACCCGGTCCACCCGCGCTCCCGCAGCAGCTCGAGCAGCCTCGGTGCCGCGGGCACCGAATTGAGGAAGACCGAGTCGAGCAGTTCGACGAGTTCGTCGTCGAGCGCGAAGGATGCGGAGTCGTAGTCATCCCAGCCCTTGGCTGACTCCTCGATCAGGGACACCAACCGGTCGGCGAAAGCCGGCAGCCGTGGATCGTCGGCTTCCCAGCTGGCGGCCTCGACGAGCTCGCGGTACATCGCGGTGACGGCCGGGGTGTCGATCTGGGCGTGTTTGAGCGCCATCAGCGTCGGCATCTGCTCGGGCAGCTGGGCCGCCACCAGGATCCATGCATCACGTTCCAGTTCGATCGCCCGCTTCGGGAGCTCGAGTTGGCGGAGCCGATCCAGGTAGGCCACCGCCTCTGGCGGCAGCGCCAGGCTGTCGCCCGCCGCAAGCTGTGCGATCCGCTCGCGGTGCTGCTGCCGCTCGCGGATCTCGGCGCGCAAGCGGCCGTCGATTTCCTCGACCGCCGCTCTAAACTCGATGTCGTCGGCTGCCAGTAGTTGCCGCACCCGAGAAAGCGGTACACCGGCGTCGGCCAAGGTCCTGATCCGGATCAGCTCGACGACGGCAGCTGCGTCGTAGCGCCGGTAACCCGAGTGGTCTCGATCGGGCTCAGGCAACAGCCCCTTGGCGTGATAGTGGCGGACCGCTCGCACCGTGACGCCCGCATAGGCCGCGAGTTGGCTGATCGTCAGCACGTCAGAGCTTCCTCTTCACGTCGCGGTTGAGGGAATCGCGCCACTTCTCCAGGTAACGATCATAGGGTGTGGCGTCACCGAGGCGAGCATCGCAGTAGCCCGCAACATCCTCACCGGTGACCTCGAGCGCCTGTTTGCCCTGGGCCGCAGCAGCTTCGAAGCCAGCGAGCACGTCGGCGAGCAGAGCCACGATGTCCATGCCGTCACCGGCGGTGAACCTCCATAGGTAGGACTGCATCTCGCCGTAGACGACCCGGTAGTCGCGGGGCAACGCGTGTGCACGTGCTTCCATCCGCTTCCATTCCTTCCGGTCGCCGATCAGCTTGGTCAAGAGGTTGTTCATCGTCATCTCCGTGGTCGTGGGTCGATTGTTGGTCGGTCAGGCGATCTTGTGGTGGTAGACGCGCATCGCGAGGGCGTAGGCGACGACGAGCAGACCCAGGCACCAGGCGAGCGCGGTCCAAATGTCGCTGCCGACCGGTTGCTGGGCGTAGAAATCGCGTAGCGAGTCCACGATCGAGGTCACCGGCTGGTGTACGGCGAACCAGCGCACCGGCCCGGGCATGCCGGAGGTGGGCACGAACGCCGAGCTGACGAACGGCAGAAAGATCAGCGGGTACGAGAACCCGCTCACCGCGTCGGCCGACTTCGCGGTCAGGCCGGGGATCACGGCCAGCCAGGTCAGCGTGAGCGTGAAGAGCAGCAGGATGCCGATCACCCCAAGCCAGGCGAGGGGTCCGGCCCCGGAGCGGAAACCGATCGCCACCGCCACGAGTACGACGAGCGCGAGCGAGATCAAGTTCGCGAACACCGAGGTCAGCACGTGTCCCCACAACACCGCCGAGCGCGCAATCGGCATGGACTGGAATCGTTCGAAGATGCCGCTGGAGACATCGGTGAACAACCGGTAGGCCGTGTAGGCGATCCCGGAGGCGACCGTGATGAGCAGGATGCCGGGCAGCAGATAGTTCACGTACTTGACGCCGCCAGTGTCGATCGCGCCGCCAAAGACGTACACGAACAACAGCAGCATGGCGATCGGCGTGATGGCGGTGGTGATGATGGTGTCCGGGCTGCGCCAAATGTGACGCAGGGACCGTCCCAGCAAGGTCTTGGTTTCGCTGAAGAAGAGCTTGTTCATTGTCATTCCTTAGTCAGTCAGTTGTCCGTGCCGGCCAAGACGGCCGTCGTGTCGTCCAGGGCTCGCTCAGTACCGGTCTCGTGGCCGACGATTGCGAGGAAGATCTCCTCCAGGCTCGGCTGCTTCTCGACGTACTCGACCTGGGCTGGAGGCATCAGAGCCTTGATCTCGGCGAGGGTGCCGTTCACGATGATCCGACCCTCGTGGAGGATCGCGATCCGGTCGGCAAGCTGCTCGGCCTCTTCCAGATGCTGTGTGGTGAGCAACAGGGTCGTACCGCCCTGAGCGAGTTCCTTGAGGGCCTGCCACACAGCGATGCGCGCCTGCGGGTCCAGCCCGGCCGTCGGCTCGTCGAGGAAGATGACCGGCGGATCCCCGATGAGGCTCATCGCGATGTCCAGGCGCCGTCGCATGCCGCCGGAATACGTCCCCACCGGTCGCGAGCCGTCGTCGGTCAGCGAGAACCGGATCAGCAGGTCATCTGCGATGCCGCCCGGATTCTGCAGGTGTCGCAGCTTGGCGACGAGGAGCAGGTTCTCACGCCCGGTGAGGACCTCGTCCACGGCGGCGAACTGTCCTGTGAGGCTGATCGACTCCCGCACCTGTGCCGGCTGCGTGGCAACGTCAAACCCGTCGACGGTGGCCGTCCCCGCATCCGCCTTGAGCAACGTGGCCAGGATCTTGATGGTCGTGGTCTTGCCTGCCCCATTTGAACCCAGCAGCGCGAAGATGCTCCCGCGGGCCACGTCGAAGTCGACACCGCTCAGCACCGAGCGGTCGCCGTAGGCCTTGGTGAGACCGGTGATCTGGATGGCTTGTGTTGTGGTCATGATCAGAGTCTGAAGCCCTGACCTCGCGTCAAGGTCAAGGAGAAATTCCACCCGGCTTCCAAGACCACGGCGGGAGGCGGTTCCTCACGGCCCGGCTGCCCGACCCCTGGCAGCGGAGCCTGGCCCCGCTGCCAGGGGCGATGGGCCTCGTGGTCCCCTAGTCGGTGACCGTCCTCGATGCCTGTGCCGTGATCGGCTACCTGCGGGGCGAGGCCGCGGCGGAGGAGGTTCGGGAGCTCGTCGATGCCCGGGACGCTGTGCTGAGCGCCGTCGGCGGGGCCGAGGTCGTCGATCATCTGGTCCGACTGGCGGGAGCGGACGAGGAGGAGGCGGCCACGTGGCGGTCGGCGCCACGATGGCGCGCCAAATCCTGCCTGGCGAGCCATTCCCGTTGTCATCGCTCTGAAGACCGAAGACGGCCGCGACATCGTGCCGGCAAGGCGAACGACGGACCGCGTGCAGCGAGCGCCAGGGTCCCGCCATGTACCTGATCCACCGGCCAACGCCGATCTGCCTCCTCGGGGAGCGGGCGATAGGCTGCGATCGCGTGGAAGAGCTCGACAGAGGTTTCCGCGCGCCTCCGGTCTTGCCGGTGGAGAATGGAGGCATGGGGGACCGAAGCGTCTCGCTGTCAGGCGGACGTTCTCTCCAGTGCGTTGGCCGGGATCCGCTACTCGCCGAGCTCACCGCCTTGCTCGAGGGTGCCATCGAAGGCCGAGGCGGTGCAGTCGTTCTGACCGGCGAGGCGGGCATCGGCAAGACCACCGTCGCCACTGCGCTGATAGAGCGATCAGCGAGCGCCCCCTTCCTGGTGGCGTGGGCCGCCTGCCCCAGCGAGGAGTTGTCGACCCCGTTCGGGCCCTGGGCGAAGATCCTCGAGTCTGTTCTCGCGGCGATGCCGGCGGGGACGCGGCGCCAGGTCCTCGGGAGAGCCGGAGCCCAAGTGGCGACGGTGATCGGTGCTCCCTCGTCCAGTGATGATCCCGGACTGTTGGACCGCTCAGCTCTGATCCACGCCGTCGTCGGAGTCTTTGAACGGGTGGCGCGACACGTCCCGTTGTTGCTCGTCATCGACGATCTGGGCTGGGCAGACGTCGCCTCCATCCTTCTGGGTGCCGCGCTGGCGAGCTCGATCCGGCATCACCGGATCGCCATGGTGGCCACCGTTCGCAGTGGAGAGGGGCAGGCGGGATCACCCAAGGCGACGGCGCTCTCGGACCTCGGCCACGCGGCACGCACAGTGACCCTTCACGGCCTCGACGCCAGGGCTGTTCGGTCATTGGTCGAGCATGCAGGGGGGGAGCTCGACCAGTTGGTCGACCTCGTTCTGGCTCGCACAGGTGGCAATCCATTCTTCGTGACCGAACTCCTGCGGTTGGTCGGCCCCGCCCAAGGATCTGACAGCCGCGTTCCCGAGCGTCTCCTGGCTACCCAGGTGCCGCCACGGGTGTCCGACGCGATCGACAGGAGCCTGGCTCGACTGAGTGAACCGGTCGTTGAACTCCTGCGCGCTGCCTCCGTCCTTGGGGCAGAAGGATCACTGGCCGCCCTGGGGGCGCTGGCCGACGTGTCCGAGGTCGACGCCCTGGAGCTGCTCGATGCGGCGGCGACTAGGGCCATGGTCGCGGTCGAGGGCTCGCACTGGCGTTTCTCCCACGCCTTGGTCCGCGACGTCTTGTACGAGGGGGTGTCCCGGAGGGTGCGGTGCCACCTCCACCATCGGGCACTCGCCGTCGTGGGTCCGGGGGCACCCGTTGGTGAGCAGGCTCGTCATGCCCTCGCAGCGCTTCCCGAGGGCGAGGCCTCCGCAGCGGTGGCGTTGGCCAACGAGGCCGGGAACGTGGCCATGGCCCGGCTAACCTTCGAGGAGGCCGCTCAGTGGTACCGAGCAGGTCTCGACGTCATGGCCGAGGACGTGACCGTGTCCGACCACGCCCGGGCCGGCATGGTGCTCGCACTGGGGAGAGCCCAACGCGCGTCCGGTGAAGCGAGCGCCGCCCGGTCGTCCTTCCTGACCGCTGTGGAGCTGGGTGAAGGCGATCCCGTCATCTGGGCCGAGGCAGCGCTCGGCTATGCCGACCCCGGGGCCGATCTCGGCCTCGCTTACCACGCCACCGACCAGCGAACGGGCGAGCTCCTCGAGCGGGCCCTGCAGGCTCTTCCCGACGATCCGTCGATGTCGGCCACACGAGCAATGTTGCTGGCCCGGCTGGCGGCTGACCTCTACTTCTCGAGCGAGCCCGAGCGCGCGCGCATCTTGTCGGAAGAGGCGGTTGCGGTGGCCCGCCGGTCGGGGAGCCCGCGGGCCCTGCTCCTTGCCCTCGCCGTGCACCACGACGCCTACGTGGTCGGCCACGTGGAGGCGGCGACGGCGCTCCAGGGATCGACGAGGATGCTCGGACTTGCCCGGGAGGCGGGCGAGCCCATCCTTGCCCTCATCGCCCGTCGGGCCCGGGTGTTCGACCTCCTGGCTTCAGGGGACCTGGCGGCAGTGGATGCGGAGATCGGTGCGTTCTCCCGGCTCGCCGACACAGCGGGAGTGCCCGCGTTGCGCTGGTGGCCGGCGCTGTGGCGGGCCATGCGGGCTCACGGCGCGGGTGAGCTCGAGCGGGCAGAGGAACTCGGCGTCGCCGCGTTCGAGCTGGGCCGAGCCTTCGAGGGGCTGGCCTTCACCAACCTGTCGTTCCTCGCCTTTTTCCTCGCCCGTGACCGGGGACGCCTCGGGGATCTCGAGGCGGCGACACGGGAGTTCGCAGAAGCCAACGCCGAGATCCCGGCCCTCGGTGCTGCCCTGGCTCTGGTGTTGGCCGAGGCGGGAAAGCTCGATGAGGCACTCGGTGCGCTCGAGGGTCTGGCCCACGATGGCTTCGCTCGATTGCAAGACCGAAACTGGCCGGCATCGTGGTTCCAGCTGACCAGGGTGGTCTACCTCACCCGGGCTCACGCCCATGCGCCCGTCCTGGCCGACCTCGGACACCGGTTCGCCGGCGAGTGCGTGATGGTGTCGCTCGGTACCGTGTTCCTCGGGGCCGCTGAACTGGGATTGGCCTGGTTGGCCGACACCCTCGACCAATTCGACCAAGCCGACGAGCACTACCTGCATGCCGAAGCAACCAATCAGCGCCTCGGGGCCCGGACCTGGCTCGCCCAGGCGCGCGCCGATCACGCCCACCTCCTTGTGCGCATGGGTGCGTCGCAGGACCGTGGCCGGGCCCACGAACTGGCCACGCTGGCGCGCCAGGCGGCGCTGAGCATCGGCATGGCGACCGTGGCGGAGTCGTGTGACGCCCTGTTGGCGGCCGTCGAGTCGCAAGCGGGCCTCCAGTCGCCGCCCCTGTCTCAGGGGAACCGTCGGGGCACGTTCCGACGGGACGGCGCAGTTTGGGAGCTGCACTACCATGACTGCTCGGCGCACGTTGCGCATCAGAAGGGCCTTGGTGACATCGCTCATCTGCTCGCCCATCCGGGCAAGGCGGTCCGGGCCGTCGACCTCATGGCGCTTCAGGCGCCTGGCGCGATCGCGTCGGGGGGGGATCGCGGTGCGGAGGTCCTTGACGCCCGGGCGCGTCGGGAGATTCGGGACCGGCTCACGACGCTCGACCTCGCCATCGATCAAGCGGAAGCCGACGGTGACGGCGAGCGTGCGGCGCTGGCCAAGGCAGAGCGTGACGAGCTGCTCGACCACCTCGAGGCAACCTTGGGACTGAGGGGACGGTCCCGACGCCTCGGGGACGACGAGGAGAAGGCCCGCAAGGCCATCGGTGTGAGGGTCCGTCATGCCATCGAGCGCGTCGAGACCGTCCATGGCCCCCTGGGCGCCCACCTGCGCCGGTCGGTCGACACCGGGCGTTGGTGCGTCTACCAGCCCGAGGAGCCGGTGGACTGGGACCTGTAGCGCCCGGAACAGGGCTGCGTCGCGTCGCGACGTGACTTGTCGCGCCGTTCTCCTCGGAACCATCCACCAAGGAGGATGCCGTGACCACAACCCTAGGAGCCAGCCTCGACGAGTCCGCCGTCGAGCAGTTCACGCACCAGGTCGTCGGTGACCTGGGTGTTTCGCTGTCGGCTGTTCTGATTCACCTGGGGGACCGCCTCGGGCTCTATGCGGCTATGGGGGACGCCCAGCCGGTGACGTCCAGCCAGCTGGCCGCCCGCACCGACTTGGCCGAGCGGTACGTGCGTGAATGGCTCCACGCCAATGCCTCCGCCGGATGGGTGCGGTACGAGCCCACGACCGACTCCTTCACGCTTCCCGCCGAACATGCGCTCCTCGTCGCTGATGAGTCCGCTCCGACGTTCCTCCTCGGAGGCTTCGACTTCGTGGCCGCGACGTGGGCCGATGAGGACACCTTGGAGCAGGCGTTTCGCACCGGGGAGGGGATCGGCTGGCACCAGCACGACCACCGGCTGTTCCGTGGCACCGAGCGGTTCTTCCGCCCGGGGTACCAGGCCAATCTCGTGGAATCGTGGCTTCCGGCCTTCGACGGCCTGGTCAGCCGGCTCGAACAGGGCATTGCCGTCGCCGACGTCGGGTGCGGGCACGGCGTCACGTCGATCCTCCTGGCTGAGGCGTTCCCCGCGAGCACCGTTGTCGGCTTCGACTACCACGACGAGTCGATCGCACGGGCACGGAGGGCGGCTGCCGACGCCGATCTCGACGGCCGCGTCCGCTTCGAGGTCGCCACCGCCAAGGATTTCACCGGCACCTACGACCTCGTCTGCCTCTTCGACTGCCTCCACGACATGGGAGATCCAGTTGGGGCGGCTCGACACGTGCGCGAAGTCCTGGCGCCGGACGGCACCCTGCTGCTCGTCGAACCGGCGGCGTCCGATCGACCCGAGGACAATCACCACCCGCTCGGTCGGCTCTTCTACTCGGCCTCCACGATGATATGCATGCCGTCGTCGCTGGCCCAGGAAAACGGCCTCGGGCTCGGCAACCAGGTCGGCTTCACCCGGTTGTCAGAGCTCCTGACGCAAGCCGGCTATTCCTCGGTGCGGCTCGTGACATCGACGCCGGTGAACCTGGTGATCGAGGCCAAGCCTTGAGCTGCCGGGGGGCCGACATCGTGGGCCGGGAAGCGAGTCGCGGCGTCGGCCCCCCTCCCCCGACAGCGCAGGGGGATCCTCGAGGCCGGCGGGCCACCACGGAGCGCGACCCTCGCGGTCGCGGGGTTCTAGGGCCCGTTCCGATGCCCCGGGGCAGGCCGCGTATCTGGGGTCGGACCGTGCCGTCGGCGACGTTCGAGTCCGCCCCGAGACCCCGGTGCGCGACCACCAGGCACCCTGCCCGCGCACCTGCGCCGTTGTCGGTCACAGCCCGTGCCGCGGGCTGCGCCGGGGGCAGCGGCACCGACGCGAGACACACGACGAGCCCCGCACTCCGGAACCGGGCAGCAGTGATCGGCAGTTGCCGGGTTCTGGATCCATGACACACTTCCGACTGGGAGTGGGAAGGAGATCGGAAATGCCCTACGGCACGATCATGATCGGCACGTTGAAGACGCCGGGAACGGGCCAGGAGCTCGTCGAGGCGGGCAAACAATGGGAACAGCGCAAGGTCCCGGGGTTCCAGGGTGACCACACGTTGCTCGCCGATGACGGCGTGACCGTGGTGTCCTGCGTCACGTTCGAGTCCAAGGAGTCGTACCTCGCGCTCGCGGAACATCCCGAACAAGACGAGTGGTGGCGCACGGTCATGGCACCGATGCTCGACGGCGAGCCGACGTGGATCGACGGGGAGTGGGCGGGGTAGGCCGCCTGGAGATCGCGGGTGCGCGGGCGCCCTCCCGTGCCGGCGTGGGGTGGCGGAGCAGCGCTGGTGGTCACGCCCCCGGGGCTTGAGGGCGCCGCGCCACGGCGCGGCGTCAGGCGCCCAGGCCCTGTTCGGGGGGCTGCTCGACGACCAGCGCGGCCTCGGCCTCCGGCCACGGCACGCCGCCATGGGGCGCGTCGGCGGCGTCCATCACCCCTGGCGGTCCCGGCGACACGCTGGACGCCACGCCGTCGGCCATCGCCGGCGTCATGGCCCCGCACCCGGCCAGCGTGCCCACCGCCAGGCGGGCCGAACGCCGGCGGCCGCGCGGGCTCCGGCCCACGCGCAGGTCGTCGGGCTGGAGGGCCGCCAGGACCGCCTCGATCATCTCGGTGTCGACCTCGGTCGGCCAGCGCCCCTCCTGGAGGATCGAGTCGAGCAGCGCCTCGAAGCGGGCCGGCGACACCACCGACATCGGCACGGGCTGCGACGCCACCTCCTCGCGCCAGTCGGTGAAGAGGCGCGCCGGGTTGCGCAGCAGCGTGGCCATCTCGGGGGCGGCCACGGGCGGGCTGAAGCGGTATCCCTGCACCTGGTCGCACCCGTGGGACTCGAGGAACTGCAGCTGGGCGTCGGTCTCGACCCCTTCGGCCACCACGTCGAGCCCGAGGCTGTGCGCCAGGGCGATCACGGCGCCCACGATGGGCGCGCTGCCGCCGTCCTCGGCGATGTCGCGCACGAACGACTGGTCGATCTTGATGCTGTCCACCGGCATCTTGGCCAGGTACGTGAGCGCGTTGTACCCGGTGCCGAAGTCGTCGATGGAGCAGCGCAGCCCCATGGCGCGCAGGGCGTCCATGCTCTCGGCCACCGCCCCCATGTGGTCCATGAGCACGCTCTCGGTGACCTCGAGCTCGAGCAGGGTCGGATCGAGGCGTGTCCGCCGCAGGGTGCTCGCCACCATCTCGACCACGCGGTGGTGGGCGAACTGCCTCGGTGACACGTTGACGGCGACGGGCACGGCCGGCAGCCCGTCCTCGTGCCAGCGCTTGGACTGCGTGCAGGCCACCTCGAGCACCCACTCGCCCAGCGTGGCCACGAGGCTCGACTCCTCGGCCAGCGGGATGAACGCCCAGGGGGGGATGAAGCCCAGCCGGGGATGCTGCCACCGGGCCAGGGCCTCGACGCCGGCGATCGTCCCCGTGGCGATGTCGAGCTTGGGCTGGTAGTGCACGGCCAGGCGCCCGCACTCCACCGCGGCGCGCAGCCCGTCCTCGAGGGCGAAGCGCAGACGGGCCCGGGCGCTCATGGCGGAGTCGAAGATCTGGAAGGTGTTCTTACCGGCCGCCTTGGCCTGGTACATGGCCGTGTCGGCGTGCTTGAGGAGGCTCTCCACGTCCTCCCCGTCGCGGGGGGAGACCGCCACGCCGATGCTCGTCTTCACCGCCAGCTGCCGGTTGCCCACCGCGAACGGGTCGCTGAAGCGGCTCAGGACGCGCTCGGCCAGCGTGGCCACGGCGCCGTCGGCGGGGTCGCTGTCGGGGATGATGATCGTGAACTCGTCCCCGCCGAAGCGGGCCAGCGTGTCCTGCTCCCGCAGGCACGTCTGGAGGCGCTTGACGACGGCCTGGAGCAGCTGGTTGCCCACGGCGTGGCCGAGGCTGTCGTTGATGCCCTTGAAGCGGTCGAGGTCGAGGAACATCACCGTGACCGAGCCCCCGCCGCGCTGGGCCTGGGCCAGCGAGAGGCGCAGCCGGTCCTCGAACAGCAGGCGGTTGCACACCCCGGTGAGCGGGTCGTGCTGGGCCCGGTACTCCGCAGCGGCGTGGGTGAAGACCTGGCGCAGCAGGTAGAGCACGATGAGGAGGGGCAGCACGCTCGAGGCCACCACGATCCAGGGCTGGTGGGCCGACCGACCGAAGGCGTCCTGGACGCTCAGGACGGCCGGGACCACCAGGGCGGCGGCCACCAGCAGCACGATCTTGATGGTGCTGGGGCGCGACGGCCGGAGGGGCACGGGGTCGAATCCCCGCCGCAGCGACGGGTGCACGAAGGCGCCCGCCCAGACGACGGCGCCGCACAGCGCCAGGGTGGTGCTGAACGCCGGGGGGCGCGCCCGGTGGGCGAGATCGGTGAGGGCGAAGGTGGCGTGGGCGCCCAGCACGCACACCATCCCCCCCACCAGGTAGCGGTAGCTGGCGGGGTGGCGCTCGGTGAGCGAGATGAGGCTGCCCGCCATCCACAGCATCACCACGTCGAGGAGGGGCACGCCCAGGGCGGGCAGCGTGCGCGCCGGGTGCCAGCCGTCGGCGGGCACGATGGCCAGGGCGAGCAGGACGAAGGCCAGCGCCAGGGCCACCACGGTGCCCTCGGTCACCGTCTCGGCCGCCAGCCGGGGCACGCGCTGGTCCAGGAGCCAGGTGAGCCCGGCGATGACGAGCACGTCGCCGGCCAGGGTGGCCACCAGGGGGAGGTCCAGCCCGGTGGGGAGGCTGTCCGGTCGCCACGCCTGCCACAGGGCCGACGCCGCCACGGCGCCGGCGCCCACCCCCAGCCCGGCCCAGGCCCGCTTCCACGACGCCGGGTGGAACCGGCCGCGTCGAGTGATGCCCCACGCCACGGCCACGGGGACGGCGACCGCCACCACGGCCGCCGTGGGCCAGCGCCACCTGCCGTTGGCCACGGCGACGGCGGCCAGAGTGCCTGCGACGACCGCGAACGATTTCACAGTGCGTGGTCGTCCGAGCACAATGCATGATAGTAAGTCCTGGTCGGTGCCCCGGACAAGGCTCCGGGCCGCCAATGAGACCTGCGCCCTAGGCCCCCGGGGGCGCGGGTGGGGCCCTCAAGGACCACCGGGCCGCGGACGATACCGATATGGCGCGAACGGGCTGTTCACAGCCCTGAAGGGGGAGGGATGTTCGCAGTGCGATCGGGGGGGCACGCCGCCGACGACGTCCCGGCACGTCCCGCGCCCGCCCCCCGCCAGGCCCCCGCTCCCCCGGGCCGCCGTGGCCTGCGCCTCAACCCCCACGTGCTCGGCTACCTCATGGGCCCGGCGGCCCTGGTGGCCATCCTCTTGCTCCGCAGCTACGGCGTGGTGGCCCGCGAGCCGGTGCCGGTGTGGCTGGGCGTGTTCGTGGCCATCCCCGCCACGAGCGGCCTGTGCGACGTCCTCTACCGGCGCCGGCCGACGGCGCTGCGCCTGCACCTCCGGGTGGCGTGCCACGCGGCGGCCGTCACGGTGGTGATCTACCTGACGGGGTGGGGCCCGGTGCTCACGGGCGCCTTCGTCTTCGTGGCCCTGGAGAACGTGTCGCACGACGGGTCCCGGACGTGGAAGGTGACCGCCCTGTGGAGCATCCTGGCCATCGCCATCGGCCAGATCGCGGTGTGGCAGGGGTGGGTCCCGTCGCTGTTGTCGGTGTCCAAGAGCGAGACGCTCGGGATCATGGGCACCTTCGTGCTCGTCTTCGTCATCCGCATGGCGGGCGCCACCGTCGAGCTCAAGGAGGAGGCGGAGACCTCCATGCGGGCCAGCGAGGACCGCTTCCGCTCGCTGGTGCAGAACTCGTCGGACACCACCCTCATCCTGGGGGACGAGGCCCGCATCACCTACGCCAGCCCGGCCACGGCGTCGCTTCTGGGCCTGAGCCCCGACGAGGTCCTGTCGATGCCCGCCACCGACCTCGTGCACCCCGAGGACCAGGCCAGGGTGGAGACGCAGCTGGCCGCCCTGCTGCAGACGTCGTCGGTGACCGAGCCCATCCAGTTCCGCATCGCCCACGCCGACGGCTCCTACCGCCACGTCGAGGTGGTGGTGAGCGACGTGCGCGACAACCCCTCGGTGGCGGGCTACGTGGCCAACCTGCGCGACATCACCGAGCGCAAGGAGGCCGAGTCGCAGCTGGCCCACGCCGCCCTGCACGACCCCCTCACCGGACTGCCCAACCGGACGCTCATCATGGACCGGGCCGCGCAGATGCTGGTGCGGGCCCGGCGCGAGTACCGGCCGGTGGCGGCGCTGTTCATCGACCTGGACAACTTCAAGGACATCAACGACTCGCTGGGCCACGACGCCGGTGACAAGGTCCTGCAGGCCGTGGCGCACCGTTTCGTCGGGATCCTGCGGGCCAGCGACACCGTGGGGCGCCTGGGGGGCGACGAGTTCGTGGTGCTGGCCGAGGGGGCGTCGCTCGGAGCGGGGCCGGAGATGGTGGCCGAGCGCCTGCACGACACCCTGCGCGAGCCGTTCCGCATCGACGGCTACGACGGCGTGCCCCTGTCGGTGAGCGCCAGCATCGGGATCGCCGGCGGCCAGCGCAACTCCGCGCACGAGCTGCTGCGCGACGCCGACATCGCCCTCTACCGGGCGAAGGCGTTGGGCAAGAACCGCTCCGCGCTGTTCCAGCCCGAGATGCAGACGGCGGTGCTGGACCGCATCGAGCTCGACGCCGACCTGCGCAGCGCCCTGGCCGAGGAGCAGTTCTTCATCCTCTACCAGCCCGTGTTCGACCTCGACCACGTGCGGGTGTCGGGGGTCGAGGCCCTGCTGCGCTGGCGCCACCCCAGCCGGGGCGTGGTGGCGCCCGACCAGTTCATCCCCATGCTCGAGGACTCGGGGCTCATCGTGGAGGTGGGCCGGTGGGTCCTGGGCGAGGCCTGCCGGCAGGCGGCCCAGTGGCATGCCCGGGGGCACCGTCTGTCGGTGTCGGTGAACGTGTCGATGCGCCAGCTCGAGGTGCCCAGCTTCGTGGACCACATCAGAGAGGCCCTGGACACGAGCGGGCTGGACCCCGACGCCCTCGTGGTGGAGATCACCGAGTCCACGCTCATGCGCGACGCGGATGCCACCGTGACCCGGCTGCGCGACATCAAGGGGCTCGGCGTGCACGTGGCCATCGACGACTTCGGGACCGGCTACTCGTCGCTCGCCTACCTGCGCCAGTTCCCCGTGGACGCGCTCAAGATCGACCGGTCGTTCATCTCGGCCATGGCCGACTCCCCCGAGTCCTCGGCCCTGATCCACACCCTGGTGGAGCTGGGCCGCACCCTGGGCCTCGAGACCCTGGCGGAGGGCATCGAGGACGACGAGCAGCTGCACACGCTCCAGCAGGAGCACTGTGACCGCGGCCAGGGCTTCTTGTTCTCCCGGCCCATCGACCCCGAGGCGATGCAGGTCTTCCTGGAGCAGGCCGCCGTCACGCCCGTGGTGCCGGCGGCCGCCCCCGGGGCCGTGCCCGCCTAGCTGGCGGGCGCGGCGCAGGTGCTGGCGTAGCTGCAGTCGTTGAAGCCGTCGGCGCCCGGGTTGGGCGCCGACGGGGTGGCCAGCACGGCACCCGAGGCGTCCACCAGCTGCAGGGCCTCCGAGCTCACCAGGTCGGCGGGGCCGCCGTTCACGGTGGCGTGGGAGAAGTGCGTGGTGGACAGAGACGGCAGGGCGGAGATGCCCGTCGAGCCGGTGCCCACCACCACCGGGGTCTCCAGGATCCACTCGGCGGTGAGGTAGTCAGAGGCGTAGGGCACGGTCTGGGCGAAGCTCTGGCCGTCGGTCAGGTCCTTCAACGAGATGGACCACACCTCGGGCGCGCTCTGGGAGATCGAGCAGCTGATGAGGTCGCCGGCATGCACAGTGATGCTGGCGGTCACGCTGGGCACGGGGACGACCTCCCACCACGCCGCGTAGCTGGCGGTGCCGTCGGCGGCCACGTCCTGCTCGGTGCCCGCCTGGACGAGCGTGTTGTCCGTGGTGGTGCAGCTGGTGTCGAGGCAGCCGCCCCCGATGCCGATCCAGGTGGCCGAGCTCTCGGCCTGCCCGGCGGTGCGCTGGTGGGCGGTGGGGACCGTCCACTGGGCGCTGATGGAGGTGAACTGGGTGCTCTTCTCCAGGTAGCCCTGGTTGTAGCCCGACCAGTTGTTGGACGTGCTCATCTTCAGGCTCGACCCCGGGGCGTGGACCGAGAGGAGGGGGTGGACGACGGTCGGCGCCGCCGTCCGGGAGGCGGCGCCGACCGCGCCCGACGCCGTCGTCGCCAGGGCCACCAGGGCGGCGCACACCGCCACGCACATGAGGGAACGGCGAAGCATCGTGGGGACCTCCGGAGCGGCGCACGGGGCGCGGTGGTTGGGGGTCGGGGCGCGACCCGTCGGCTGTGCCCTTCACAACTCCGCCCGGCGGGCCGTCTTGCGGTCGGCCCCCCGGGGCGGGCCCGGCCCCCGGGGGCTCAGAGCTGTCCCAGGTGGAAGCGGGTCCCCTGGTCGTCTGTGCACGCCGCCGTGATCCCGTAGGGCTGGGGCTCGGGATCGGTGGCGCTGCCCCCGGCGGCCCGCACCCGGGCCACGGCGGCCTCGATGTCCCGCACCCGGTACATGGGGACGCCGGTGGCGAGCTCGTGGCCGCCGTGGATGCCCACCATGGGCCGGGTGTCGTCGACCTGCCACCCCTCCCCGACCCGGCCGGGGGTGAAGCGCCACCCCAGCACGGCGCCGTAGAAGGCGCGGGTGCGGGCCGCGTCGGTGACCTCGAGGGTCACGTAGGCGACGTCGCCGGGGGCGCCCCCGTGGGGGTCGGGGCGGGCCATCGCCGGGCCGGACGGCGGGGTGAACAGCGCGAAGGGCGTGCCCTGGTCGTCGCGGCACGTGGCCACCCGGCCATAGGGCTCGTCGGTGGGCTCGCCGGCCTCGCCGCCGGCGTCGCGCACCCGGGCCAGGGCGGCGTCGAGGTCCTCGACCACGTAGCACACGAACAACGAGGAACGCTCCTGGCCGCCCCACACCCCGTGGTGCAGCGCCTGGCCCACGACCTGGTGGCCCTGCCCGCCGCCGCCGGGGGCGAAGGACCACCCCAGCACGGCCCCGAAGAAGTCCCGGGCGCGCCCCCCGTCGGGCACCCACAGCGACACGTAGCCGATGTCGCCCGTGCGCACGGCCTCGGGCCGCCCGGCGTCCCCCCCCGACGGGGCGGTCCCCGACGACGACAGCATCCAGCGGTGGCCGAAGGGGTCGCGCACCACGGCGTTGCGGCCGTAGGGGTGGTCGGCGGCGGGGCGTTCCACGCGGGCCCCGGCCTCGACGGCCCGGGCCAGGGCGGCGTCCACGTCGCCCACCTCCACCACCAGGCTGACGGTGGCCGGGGCGCCGGGCGCGGGCGCGGCCACGGGGCTCTCGGGGGACTCGTCCGCCAGGTACAGGCGCGCCCCGCCCAGCTCGAGCTCGGCGTGGCCGACGCGCCCGTCGGGCATGAGGACGGGCGTGCCGCGCCGGCGCGCCCCCAGGGCCTGGGCGTACCACGCCAGCGCGGCGCGGGCGTCGGCCACGATGAGGTACGGGACGAGCCCCACCGCCGTCCCCGGGCCCGTGGCGGTGGCCTCGGCCACCGGGCCGGCGGCGGCGTCGTCCAGCACGCCGGCCACGTCGGCGGACGGGGGGATGGCGGTCTCGGACACGATCACTCCTCTCGGCGAGGCGGCGCCCCGCTCCAGACGGGCCCGCAGGCGGGCGGCGAAGGCGGGGTCGGGGTCCACGGGGGAGAGCGGGGCCCGCAGCGATGCGAAGGGGTCAGGCATCGGTCACCTCGTCGGGGCCGTAGGCGCGGCGGAACGCGACGCGGGCCCGCACGAGCAGGCCCTCGGCGGCGTGCACGCTGCGCCCCACCAGGGCGGCCACGTCCGACACGGGCAGGTCGTCTATGTAGCGCAGCGTGAGCACGGCCCGGTGCAGCGGCGACAGCCGCTCGAGGGTCAGGCGGGCCCGTACGGCGTCGAGGCGGACGTCCCACTGGTCGTCGCCCTCGTCGACGCCCCCCACCGCCTGCAGGTTGCGCTCCTCGCGCGCCTGCCGGCGCCAGTGGTCGACGAGCTTGTGGCGGGCCACCCCCACGAGCCACGGCACCGACACCGGGGGCGGGTCGTCGCGCCGCACGGCGTCCAGCGCGGCCAGGAACGTCTCCGCCGTGAGGTCCTCGGCCAGCGCCACGCGCCCGCAGCGCGACAGCAGGTAGCCGTAGACCCGGGGCAGGGCGCCGTCGTAGAGGGCGAGCAGCGCGCCGGCGCCCTCGTCCCCGGCGGCCGGCTGTGCCCTCACGCCTGCATTGTCGTCGGCGGCGGCAGGTTTCCGACGGGGCGGAGCACGATTTCCCGATTCCCGGGGTGCGGACTTCCCCCGCGGCCCCCGCGCTGGGCACGCTGGAGGGGTGCGCCTGGTGGTCGACGGCATGAACGTGATCGGGTCCCGGCCCGACGGCTGGTGGCGCGACCGCGCCGGGGCGCGCCGGCGCCTGGTGGCGGAGCTGGCCGGCCTGGCCGCCTCGGGGGACGAGGTCACCGTGGTCTTCGACGGCCGCCCCGGCGCCGGCGAGGAGGCCGCCGCCGAGGCCGTGGGCGTGACCGCCCGGTTCGCCCCCGGCGGTCCCAACGCCGCCGACCACGCCATCGCGGCGCTGGTCTCGACGCTGGCCGAGCCCGGGGACGTGACCGTGGTGACCTCGGACGCCGCCCTGGCCGACGCCGTGCGCGGGCACGGCGCCCGGGTCGAGGGCGTCACGGCCTTCCGGGCCCGCCTGGGCTCGCCCCCCTAGCCGGGGGGCGGGTTCCCGGTCCGCCAGATGGCGACGCCCCCCGTGTTGGTGGCGGGCGTGCCCAGCACCCACCGGAGAAACGCCACGGACCCGGCCGGATCGGCGCTGTCCTGGGGCACGGCCACGACGGTGCCCACGTGCCAGGCCCGCCACTGCGCCACCAGCGAGGAGCGCAGGGCGGGGCGGCGAGGAGGCGGCGACCCCTGGGCGACACGCGTGAGGACCCGGGCCGTGAGGGAGTCGCGCGTGTAGGCCAGGGCCGGCGAGAACGCCACGTGGCCGGCCGGCCCCTGGGGCACGAAGTACGAGCCGCCGGGCATGGCGAAGCGGAAGTGGGCCTCGGCCTGCCACAGCACGGGCTGGGGGAAGGTCCCCGAAGGGAAGGGGAACACGAGCGCCACGGTCCCCGGCGGGATCTGCGCCATGGCGGAGGTGAAGTACGGCGGCGTCTGGTGGTCCGCCACGCTGCCCTCCAGGCCGGCGGGGAGCAGCGGGAACAACGCCAGCGCGGCGGCCACGGCGGGCAACCCGGCGGCCAGCCGTCTCCCGTGGCGCCGGGCCCCCAGGCGGGCGTGCAGCTCGTCGAGCAGGACCCCGCCCGCCACGGCCACCATGAGCGCCACGAGCAGGGCGACGCGCGCCGGGATCATGTTCTCGAGCAGCGGGAGCTTGTACAGCAGGGCCTGGGGGAGCGCCACGTCCCCCCGGGCGGCCCCCCCGGGGCTCAGGGCGGGCAGCCCCCGCACGGTGAGCGCGCCCCCGAGCGACAGCACGAACGCGCCGGCGGCGCTGACCGTGGTCACGACGACCGCCGCGTTGCGCCGTCGCCACCACAGGCCCAGGCCCAGTAGGACCACGAGCGGGAGGCCGAGGTACGAGCCGTTCTCGGCGGTGCTGCTGGCGAAGTGGTTGGCCATCGTGACCCAGCTGTTCACGTGCAGCTGCTGGCGCCCGTCGGGGACGACGAGCCCGAGCAGATCGGCGCGATACGCCTGGGCCACGGTCTGCACGGGCCCGTTGATGTGCCCCGGCCCTCGCGCCAGGAACCACGCCGGCCACGCCAGGACGACGACGCTCAGACCTCCGGCCCAGG
>DATJBC010000100.1:0-8114 GCA_035515515.1 Acidimicrobiales bacterium | reverse complement strand
CCACTGGCTGCGCATCGGCAAGGCCACCGACGAGAGCAAGCTCCCCCGCATCTACTACGTCAACTGGTTCCGCAAGGACGCCGACGGCCGCTTCCTGTGGCCCGGCTACGGCCACGCCCCAGATCGAGACCGCGATGAGCTGGGGCTCGCTGAACACCTTGCGGGCCCGGGGGACGAGCAACACCCCCAGGATGGTGCCAGCCATCGTGGCGACCAGCATGAACCCGTACCACGGTGCGGTGTGCTTGGAGCTCTTGAGGGCGAAGGCCAACAGGAAGGTGACGAAGCCGACCAGTCCCTTCAGGATCGACATGGCCGACAAGGCCAGGACCACCTCGGGGTGGGTGTTGACCCGGGGACCCAGCGCGCCCATGGGCGTCTCCTCGTCCCACTGCGCCCGGCCCGTTCCCAGGGCGGGCGTCGCGGGCGGCACCGGCCGCAGGTCGCGGGCGTCGCGGCGGGCCTGGCCCGAGCGGGCCACCGGCAGGCGCACCGCCACCACCGTCCCCACCACGAACACCACCATGTCGAGGCGCAGCACCCAGGGCGCGCCGAAGAGCTCGTAGACGCCGACGGCGGGGAGAGACGCCAGCAACCCGGTGAGCGAGGCCAGCAGGCCGAGGCGGGCGTTGGCCACGGCCAACTCGTCGCCGGCTCCGGTGTGCGCGCCCGCATCGGTGCCCGCGCCCGGACCGGTGTTGGCGTCGGCCCCGGTGCTGCGGTCATCGGCGTAGGCGGCGGCGCCCGCGGCGCCGGCGGGGGGCGGAGCGGGGTCGGGGCTCTCCACCATCATGGGGACCAGCGATCCCTTGGTGATGAGGTACGCCTTGGACAGCACGAGCATGGTGAAGGCCTCGGGGAACACGAGGAGGTTCGTCAAGCCCCGCACCATCACCAGGGCCATGGCGGCGCGCGCCAGCGACGACAGGGCGACGATGGCCCGGCGGGCGCCGCCGCTGCGGTCGAGGATGGGACCGAGGAAGGGCGCCACCACCGCGAACGGCGCGCTCGTCAACAACAGGAAGAGGATGACCTTGCCGCGGGCCGCGCTGTCGGAGATCTTCAGGAACAGCGAGCCGGCCAGCGACACCGTGACCAGGGCGTCCCCCGCGGTGAGCACGACGTGGGTGAGCGCCAGGCGGCCGAAGGCCGTGCGCTGGTCGAGCAGGGCGGCCACGGCGTCCCGGAGCTGGCGCACGAAACGGGCCGACACCGCACGCCCTCGACCTGGCACTCGGCCAGACTAGGACCAGGTCCGCGGGACCAGGTCACCACTACCATGGCACCGGCCGGGCGCGGGCGGCCCGGCCCGAGAGGGAGGGGACGACAATGGCGGTCACCGCATACGTGCTCATCCAGACCGAGGTCGGCAAGGCCGCCTACGTGGCGCAACAGGTGCGCGGCATCGACGGTGTGGTCTCCGCCGAGGACGTCACCGGCCCCTACGACGTCATCGTGCGCACCCAGGCGCCCTCGGTCGACGACCTGGGCCGCATGGTGGTGAGCCACATCCAGCTCATCGAGGGCATCACCCGCACCGTGACGTGCCCCGTCGTGAACCTCTGACGCCGCTCGGCCCACCCCGCGCCCGCTGAGCCACCGGCGGGGCCCCGCCGAGCGGCCAGCCCGCCCGGTTCAGCCCAGTGCGCCCTCGGCGCGCAGCGACGCCACCCGCTCGCCGTCGACGCCCCACGCCGCCAGGGCCTCGTCGGTGTCCTGGCCGGCCACCGGGGGCGGGCTGTGCACGGCGGCGGGGGTGCGGCTGAAGCGCGGCGCCGGGGCGGGCTGCACCACGCCCTCCACCTCCACGAAGGTGGCGCGCTGCGCGTTGTGGGGATGGGTGTGGGCCTCCCACGGGGAGAGGACGGGGGCACCGCAGGCGTCGGTGCCGGCGAACGCTTCTGCCCACTGGTCGCGCGTGCGGGTGCGGAACACCGACGCGAAGCGCTCCTTCATGGCGGGCCACTGCGCCCGGTCGTTCTGCGGGGGCAGCTCGTCGGCCGAGAGCCCGAGCACCTCCAGCAGGGCGGCGTAGAACTGCGGCTCGATGGCCCCGATGGCGAACCACTTGTCGTCGGCGGTGTCGTAGACCTCGTAGAACGGCGCCCCCGTGTCGAGGACGTTCACGCCCCGACCCTCGGTCCACAGGCCCAGGCGGCGGAAGGCGTGCGTCATGGTGGTGAGCGAGGCGGCGCCGTCGACCATGGCGGCGTCCACCACCTGGCCCTGCCCCGAGCGTTGGGCCTCCAGCAGCGCCGCGCACATGCCGAAGGCGAGCAGCATGCCGCCTCCGCCGAAGTCGCCCACCAGGTTGAGCGGGGGGACCGGGCGCTCCCCGGCGCGCCCGATGGGCCACAGCGCTCCCGCCAGGGCGATGTAGTCGATGTCGTGGCCGGCGTCCGAGGCGAGCGGCCCGTCCTGGCCCCATCCCGTCATGCGGCCGTAGACGAGCCGGGCGTTGCGCGCCATGCAGGGCTCGGGACCGACCCCCAGGCGCTCGGCCACCCCGGGTCGCCAGCCCTCGATGAGGCCGTCGGCCTCCGCCACGAGGTCGAGGACCAGGGCCACGCCCGCGGCGTGCTTGAGGTTGACCGCCACCGAGGGGCGGCTGCGGTTGAGCAGGTCCCAGTGCGGACCCTGCGACGGCTGCAGGGGCGCCCCCACGGCCCGGTCCACGCGCAGGACGTCGGCCCCGGCGTCGGCCAGCAGCATGCAGGCGTAGGGCCCGGGCCCGATCCCCGCCAACTCCACGATGCGGACGCCCTCGAGGGGGCCCCTCACGGCGTCGGCCCCGCGCCGCCCGCCGCCCGGCCGCCCGGGGGGGCGTGCTCGCCCTTGCGGGCGTTGGCCACGATGGCCGCCGCCACCTGGGCGAAGGTCGCCGGGGGGACCTCGTGTCCCATGTCGGGGATCACGAGGAGCTCCGCCCCGGGGATGGCGCGGGCCGTGGCCTCCCCGCCCGACGGCGTCACGAGGGTGTCGACGTCGCCGTGGATGACCAGCGTCGGCGCGCGCACCTGGCCCAGGTCGGCCGTGCGGTCGCCCGAGGCCACGATGGCCATGATCTGGCGCCCGGTGGCGTCGGGGTCGATGCCCCGGTCGAACAAGCGCCCGAAGCGCTCGGCGCGCCAGGCGTCGTCGGCCAGCGCGCCCTGCGAGGCGATGACGCGGCTGTTGGCCAGCTCGGTGCGGACGTAGCTGTCGCGGTCGGAGGGGGGCCTGGCCATGAGGATCTTCAACGCCTCGGGCGTGGGGGTGCCGACGTCCGAGGCGCCGGTGGTCGACATGATCGAGCACACGCTGCGCACCCGCTCGGGGTGGGCGATGGCCAGCGCCTGGACGATCATGCCCCCCATCGACCTGCCCACCACGTGGGCGCTGTCGATGTCGAGGGCGCCGAGCAGGCCGGCCACGTCGCCCGCCATGTCGTACAGGGTGTAGGCGGCGTTGCCCTCGCCGGCCCGCAGCGCCTTGAGGTCGAAGGCCGGTGCCCCGGTGATGCGCGTGGACAGCCCCGCGTCGCGGTTGTCGAAGCGCAGCACCCGGAAGCCCTCGGACACGAGCAGGGCGCAGAACTCGTCGTCCCACCCGATGAGCGAGCTGCCCAGCCCCGACACGAGCACGATGACGGGGTCCGGCGCCGACCCCATGAGGTCGTAGCACAACGACACCTCGCCGACGTCGATGAAGCGCGGGGCGCTCTCCATGCCCGGGATGCTGTCCCGCCGGGCGCCGAGGGTCAAACCCGGTCGTGCCATGCTCGCGCCACCATGACCGAGCACCCGGGCCCACCCCTCGAGGCCGGCGCCGTGCGGGCCCACAGCCCGGGGCGGGTCAACCTGATCGGCGACCACACCGACTACAACGACGGCGTGGCGCTCCCCATGGCCATCGACCTGGGGACCACGGTGCGCTTCACGCCCGACGCCTCCCGGCGCGTGGTGCTGCACTCCGAGCACGCCTCCGATCCGGCCGCCGTGGACCTCGACGTGGCCCTCGACCCCGCGGCGCTGCAGGCGCTGGAGCCCCCCTGGGCGCGCTTCGTGGCCGGGGCCGTCGCCATCGTGCGCCCCGGCCGCGGCGGGACGGGGTCGGTGACGACCACGCTCCCCGTCGGCGCGGGCCTGTCGTCGAGCACGGCGCTGGTGGTGGCCTGTGCGCTCGCCTTCGGCCTCGAGTCCGACGCCCTCAGCATGGCGCGCACCTGCCAGCGCGCCGAGGAGGCCGCCTCGGGCGTGCCCGGCGGGCTCATGGACCAGATCGTGGAGATCGCCGGCTCGAGGGACTGCGCGCTGCTCATCGACTTCGCGGCCCTCACCTACGAGCCCGTGGGCATCCCCGGGGGCCTCGAGGTGTTCGTGGTCCACTCGGGCGAGACGCGCTCGCTGGGCCGCTCCCCCTACGCCACCCGGCGCGCCGAGTGCGACGCCGCCGCCGCCGGCCTGGGCCCCCTCGGGCTCCTCGACGCGCCGTCCGCGGGCGCCATCCCCGACGCCGTGCTGCGGCGGCGGGTGCGGCACGTGGTGAGCGAGTGCGCCCGGGTGCGCGCCGTGGTGGAGGCCTTCGGGGCCGGCGACGTCGTCGCCGCCGGTCGTCTCATGACCGAGAGCCACCGCAGCCTGGCCAGCGACTTCGAGGTGTCGACGCCGGCGCTGGACGAGCTGGTGGCCATGCTGGTGGGCCGGCCCGGCGTCCTGGGGGCCCGCCTCACCGGGGCGGGCTTCGGCGGGTGCGTGGTGGCGCTGGCCGAGGCGGGCGCCCTGGAGGTGGGCGGCCTGCCCGCGCCGGCGTGGCGGGTGCGGGCGTCGGAGGGCGCCGCGCTGCTCCCGGGCTGAACGCCCCGCGGGCGCTCACAGGCGGTCGAGCAGCTCGGCCTTCTTGGAGGCGAACTCCGCGTCGGTCAGGATCCCCCGGCGCCGCAGCTCGTCGAGCTCCACCAGCCGGCCCGCCACCGACCCCTCCTCGAACGCGGTCCGCGCCACCCGGGTCGTCCCCGAGGGCGGGGTGTCGCCCGTCGGACCGGGCCCGGGCTCGACCTCCCAGGTGCTGTCGGAGGCGGCCGCGTGCCCGCGGTGCAGGGCGTTGATCTGCTCGGTGATCACGCTCTGCACCGCCGCCGGCCGGGGCACGTGGTCGAAGATCACCACGCCGGTCTCGCCGCCCATCTCGACGTGCAGCTCCCCGGTGCGGAAGACCCGGTCGACGATGCTCTGGTGGTACGAGAGCTGGTTGACGCGCTCGAGGCGCAGCTCGAAGCCGTTGCGCGCCAACACGCCCGAGCGCTGGACGATGCGGGTGTTGGTGACCACCAGCGTGGTGGCGAACCACCGCACCAGGCGCCCCCCCAGCCACAGCGCCGTCCCCCCCACCAGGACGAGGAGCACGTACATCACCCCCGCCGGCGCCTTCGAGAACGCCACCAGCACGGCGATGGCCAGCGCCACCGCCCCCACCGCCGACACGAGGGGCCACCCCAGGAAGGCCCAGTGGGGACGGAGCTCGACGACGACTTCCTCGTCCTCGGTGAGCAGCCGGCGGGGGAAGGGCATGCGCCCCAAATGTAATCCTGGGGGTGCTGGTCGCCCGGCACCCCGGGGCCGGCGGGGCGGCGCTAGGCGAGCTTGCCGGCGATGCCCCCGGCCTTGCGCAGCACGGTGCCGTCGGCGCCGGCCGCGCTGGCTCGGACGGCCGGCGCCACGAGCGCCTCCTCGATGAGCGACTCCAACAGCGCCGCGAACGGCACGGGCGGGTCGACCCACAGGTAGCGCGCCAGCGACCCAGGGACGGTGTTGACCTCGTTCACGAAGAAGGCGCCGGCGCCGTCGGAGAGGAAGTCGATGCGCGCCACGCCACGCGCCGCGCTGAGCTCGGTGACCGCGCGCGCCGCGCCGGCGATGGCGGCGGCGAGGGCGGCGGGGAGGCGGGCGGGCAGCTCCCGGGGGGCGCTGGCCATGCCCTCGGACCCCACGTACTTGTCGGCGTAGCCCAGGATCTCACCGCCACCGTCGGAGCGCAGGGGACGCTCGATGGCGGAGAGCTCGAGGCCGGGCCAGGTGCGCACGGCCACGTTGAGGTCGAACAGGTCGGGTCGATAGGGCTCGACGACGGCGCCCGCACGCAGGTGGGGGTTGGCGCCCAGGCGCGCCTGGGCGGTGCCCAGGTCGGCCACCACCTCCACGCCGATGGAGGACCCGCCGTAGCGCGGTTTCACGATGTAGGGGCCGGGGAACCCCGGGTCCTCGTCGTCCGCCCGCAGCAGCACGCGCGGCAGCACGGGGAGTCCGGCGGCCCCTGCCATGCCGGCGAAGGCCAGCTTGTCCATGCCCAGGGCGGCCCCCGCCGCGCTCGGGCCCGTGTAGGCCACGCCGGCCAGGTCCAGCGCGCCCTGCAGCGCACCGTTCTCACCGGGCCCCCCGTGGCAGCAGTTCACGACCACGTCGACGGGCAGCGTCCGGCTCCGCCCCAGGCGCCCCCCGCTCGTGGCGAACCCGCCGTCCTCGCCCCCCGTCACCAGGCGCACCGCCTGGGCGCCGTCCGGGACCCCGTCGATGAAGGCGGCCGCCTCGAGCGAGGCGTCGACGTGGTGGAAGCGGCCGGTCTTCCCCCAGTACAGCGCCACGAGCCCGGGGCGCGCCTCGAGCAGGGCCCGCGCGGCCTGCAGCCCGGTCAGGATGCTGACGTCGTGCTCGGGGGAGGGGCCCCCGAAGACGACGGCCACGCGGGCCTGACGGGCGCTGATGGGGTCCAACGGGCGTGCTCCTGGCTCGGTCGTCCCCCATCGGTCCGCTCCCGGGGGCCGCTCAAGGGTAGTGGTCGGGCAGGTCGTTCTCGTACAGCACCACGTCGCCGTGCCCGAGTTGCTCGCGCACCCACGCCGTGGCCCGCTGGCGCGTGGCCACGGTCACCACGCGGGCACCGGCGCCGTGGCGCGCGCCGCGCACCAGGGCCCGGCGGTTGGTGCGCCCCACCACCACCACGTCGGTGGCCACCGCGGCGGCCTGCGCGCCGAAGCGGGCGTTCTCGTCGCCCTGACGCGGGCCCAGCTCCACCATGCCCGGGGTCACCACGACGCGGCGGCGCGCGGCGGCCCCCGCCCGCTCGAACGTGGCCAGCGCCACCCGTGCCCCGGCGGGGTTGGCGTTGTAGGTGTCGTCGAGGACCACGACGCCACCGGCGCTCACCGAACGCTCGAGACGGTGGGGAGCGCCGGGCAGCGTGGGCAGCAACCGTCCGATCTCCTCGGCGGGCACGCCGAGCTCGAGCGCCACGGCCACCGCCGCCGCCACGTTCTCGGGACGCACGTCCACCGGGAGGCGCTCGGCCACGGGCCGGCCGCCAACCCATACCGACAGGGCGCCGTCCTCGGCGCCGGCGAACACGTCCGCGTCGCGCCGACGGGCCGAGACGCGCCACACCTTGAGGCCCCGGCCCGCGCAGCGGTCGGCGGCCCGCGCCAGGCGCTCGTCGTCCACAACCACCACGGCGCACGCGGCCCGCTCGAAGATCTCCTCCTTGGCCTCGAGCACGCGCGCCTCGGAGCCGAAGCGCTCCAGGTGCACGGGGCCGATGGCGGTCAGCACGGCGATGTCGGGGGTGACCCACGAGCACAAGTCGGCGATCTCGCCCTTGGCGTAGGTCCCCATCTCGGCCACGAACACCTCCGTGTCCTCGCCCAGGTGCTCGTTCACCGTGCGGGCCAGCCCGGCGCGGTTGTTGAAGCTGGCCGGGGTGGCGACCACCGCGTGCCGGGCGGCCACGAGGTGGGCCACGTACCCCTTCGTCGTGGTCTTGCCGTAGGAGCCGGTGATGGCCACCACCGTCGGGTGCACCCGGCGCAGGCGCGCCGCGGCGCGCGCCACGTGCGCGCCGGCCAGGCGCACTTCGAGGGGCGCCGTGAGCAGGCAGGCCAGGTCGACCAGCGCCGGCGCCACCACGGCCGCCGCCGCCGCCGACAGGGGGCCGGCGCCCGCCACGACGCCGCCCGCCACGGCGCCCGCCACGAGCGCGCCCCACACCACGGCGAGCGTGCGCAGCCGGCGCGTCCACCGCAGCGGCGCGCTGCGGCCCCTCGGTGCCAGGCCCAGCGGCCCCAGGCCCACGACGGCCGCCGTGGC
>DATJBC010000099.1:0-11697 GCA_035515515.1 Acidimicrobiales bacterium | reverse complement strand
CTCGCTGCGGGGGTCGATGTTCCGGCCCTGGAAGCGCGCCAGGGTCTGGAGCACCCCCAGGGCCAGGTCGGGGTCGACGAGCAGGGCCATCCACGACGTGATGAGCGAGTCCCGGCCGAACACGGTCATGAACCACGGGGCACCGGCGGCCAACACGACGCGCTCGGGGTAGTCGGGGTCGAAGATGCGCAGCGCCCCGAGGTCCTCGGCGCTCGAGGCGATCACCGTCCGGAGCCCTTCGTGATCCGTCTCCACCTGGGGCACCTGGCGCCGCCACTTGGCCAGGCGCTCGGCGGGCGCGGCGCGGTCGACGGGCTGGCCGCACAGGTAGCGGGGGTCGACGGCCTTGCCCTCGATGACGGGGTGGAACTCGAGGCACCCCGACCACTCGCCCCGGGCGGGCACGATGGCCTCGAACGTCACCAGGTCCTCGGCCACCACGGCGGGATGCGGCATGAACCGCACCACCAGGCCCCGGCTGACCGCCCCGCGCCGGTAGGAGAACTCGAGCTCGCTGTCGCGGCGCTCCCGGGTGATCTCGCCGTCGGTGTCGCCGACCCGGCCCTCCTTCACGGCGAAGAGGTCCGCGAAGTCGGAGTCGAGGAACAGCTCCACCGAGCAGAAGGTGGGCTCGTCGCCGAAGTTCGAGATGACGACGTCCTCACGCATGCCCTGGCCCACGTAGCGGCGGCGGAACACCATCAAGGTGGAGTCGGCGCGCCCGGGCCGCGGCGGGCAGCGGGACACGAAGGTGGCCGAGAAGGGGTCGTCGGAGACCGTGGCGAGCGCCTCGGGCCGCACCCCGTTCACGCGCAGCTCGAAGCGCGACAGGATCCGGGTGTCCCGCACGAAGAGCCCCTCGGCCCCCGGGGCGAGCACGTCGCCCTCCCGGCCGGAGATGGCGAAGGTGGACTCGTCCACCAGGGTGACGATGCCGCCCGCCTGCCCGATCGGGGCCACCTTGCCCGCGAAGGTCCAGGGCTGGCTCACCACGGCGACGCTACCGGACCTGTGCGCCAACCTAGATCTCCTGGTGGGAGGGCACGCGGCCGGGCCGTGGGGGCGGCGGCGGCCCGGGCCCGGATTGCCACTACCGCCGTAGTGAAAATCCCCCGCCCGACGGTAGACTGCCCTCGTGACCCCGCTCCTGGAGGTCGACGGCCTCCACGTGGCCGTCGGCGACACCGAGATCCTGCGCGGCGTCGAGTTGGCCGTGGGGGAGGGCGAGCTCCACGCCCTCATGGGCCCCAACGGCTCGGGGAAGTCGACCCTGGCCGGCACCATCCTGGGGAGCCCCGTCTACCGCGTGACCAAGGGTGCCATCCGCTTCCGCGGCGAGGACGTCACCGCCTGGCCCACCGACGTGCGCGCCAAGGCCGGCATGTTCCTGGCCTTCCAGTACCCCGAGGAGATCCCGGGCGTCCCCGTCATCCAGTTCCTGCGTCAGGCGGTGTCGGCCCGCCTGGGAGAGGACCGCTCGGTGCTCGAGGTGCGCCTGTCCATGCTCGAGTGGATGAAGCGCCTGGGCATGGACCCGTCCTTCGGGGAGCGCCACCTGAACGAGGGGTTCTCCGGCGGGGAGAAGAAGCGCAACGAGGTCCTGCAGATGGCCATGCTCGACCCCGACCTGGCCGTGCTCGACGAGACAGACTCGGGCCTCGACATCGACGCCCTGCGCATCGTGGCAGACGGCGTGCGCACCGTCCGGCAGGAGCGGGCCGCGCTGGGGGTCCTGCTCGTCACGCACTACACGCGCATCCTCGACCTGTTGCGCCCCGACGTCGTACACGTCCTCGTCAACGGCGCCGTCGTCGACCGCGGCGGCGCCGAGCTGGCGCAGCGACTCGAGACCGAGGGCTACGACCCATGGCGGACGTGACCGTGGCCCGCCCCGGCACGCTGGCAGGACTGCGGGCCGACTTCCCCGTCCTGAGGCGCACCGTGCACGGGCGGCGCCTCGTCTACCTCGACTCGGCGTCCTCCTCCCAGCGGCCCCAGCGCGTCCTCGACGCCATGGACGCCTACTACTCCACGACGCACGCCAACGTGCACCGGGGCGTGTACGCCATGGCCGAGGAGGCCGACCGCCTCTACGAGGCCGCCCGCCGGGCGGTGGGGCGCTTCATCGGCGCCGCCGACCCCCTCCACGAGGTGGTCTTCACCAAGAACGCCACCGAGGCCATCAACCTGGTGGCCGCCACCTGGGGGCGCACCCAGCTGCGCCCCGGCGACGCCGTGCTGCTCACCGACATGGAGCACCACGCCAACATCGTCCCCTGGCTGATGCTCGCCGAGGAGAAGGACCTCGAGCTGCGCTGGTTGGGGATCGACGACGAGTACCGCCTCGACCTCTCCGACCTCGAGCGCCTGCTCGACGGCGTGAAGCTCGTGGCCTGCACGACGATGTCCAACGTGCTCGGGACGATCACGCCGTTCGCCCGCATCGCCGAGGCGGCGCACGCCGCCGGCGCGCTGGTGCTCGGCGACGGCGCCCAGTCGGTGCCCCACCTCCCCACCGACGTGGCCCGCCTGGGATGTGACTTCCTCGCCTTCAGCGCCCACAAGATGCTCGGGCCCACGGGCATCGGCGTGCTGTGGGCCCGGCGCGAGCTGCTGGAGGAGATGCCGCCGTTCCTGGGCGGTGGCGGCATGATCCGCGACGTCCGCCACGAGGGCTTCACGGCCAACGAGCTGCCGTGGAAGTTCGAAGCGGGCACGCCGCCCATCGCCGAGGCGGTCGGGCTCGGGGAGGCGGTGGCCTACCTCGAGGAGGTCTCCCTCGCCGCCGTGCACGAACGCGAGGTGGCGCTCACGGACTACGCCCAGAAGACGCTGGCCGAGCGCTTCGGGGACGACCTCATCATCCTGGGGCCGCCCGGCACCGTCGACCGGGGCGGCGTCCTCTCGATCGCCTACCGCGACATCCACCCCCACGACCTCGCCCAGGTCCTCGACCAGGCCGGCGTGTGCGTCCGCGCCGGGCACCACTGTGCCAAGCCGCTCATGCGGCGCCTCGGCGTCACCGCCACCGCCCGGGCCTCGCTGTACCTCTACAACGACGAGTCCGACGTGGACGCCCTGGCCGACGCCATCGCCCAGGCCGGTAGCCTGTTCGCGTGAGCGCTCGCCGCGGCGCCGCCGTCCGCAGCGTGACGACATCCGGCTTCGTCCCGACGGGGAACCCATGACAGGCCTCGAAGACCTCTACCGCGAGATCATCCTCGACCACTACCGCAGCCCCCGCAACCGCGGGGAGCTGCCCGCGCCCCCGGCGCTGCGGGTCGAGGGGTTCAACCCGCTGTGCGGCGACGAGGTCGTGGTCTACGTCGACGTCGAGGACGGCACGGTGCGCGACATTCGCTTCGCCGGGCAGGGATGCTCCATCAGCCAGTCCTCGGCCTCACTCATGTCCGCCGCCGTGAAGGGCAAGTCGGTCCATGCGGTGCGCGACCTCATCCGCACCTTCAAGACCATGATGTCGGTCCACGAGGCGCGTCTCGGTGAGGGGGACGGCGGCGAGGATGCTGCGGACAACGGCCTCGACCCCGCCGAGCTAGGGGAGCTGGCCGCCCTGCAGGGCGTGGTGAAGTTCCCCGTGCGGATCAAGTGCGCCACCCTGTCGTGGAACACCCTCGCTCAGGGCCTCGACGAGGCGGAGGCGAGCGCGGCGCGCTAACAGGGCGTGGGGTTGAACGACCCCGTCCCCGGCTGGGTCGTGGTCGTGGTGGCGCCCGACGACCCCTCACGGGTGCTCCCCGCCGTCACCGGCGTGGTGGACGACGGGACGGTCACGGGCGAGCCGTAGGCGTCGAGGGGCGGGGTGACGACGTCACCGGGGGCGCCCCCCAGGAACTGGGTGATGGTCTGGGTGGCGGCGGGCTCGTCCACGACCTGGACCGCGCCGGCCACGCCGGAGGACGCCCCCCGTGTGGGCAGGGTGTAGGTCTTGAGCGCCGAGCCCGAGAAGGCGTGGTAGCGCTCGGCCAGCGAGACGAGCTCACTGGACGACATGGCGTCGTCCTTGGTGATGTCGTGCACGACCGACCCCAGGAAGGCGTTCAGCCGGAGCGGGTTGTAACCGGCCTTGGCCTTGTTGATCACGGCCTCGATGACCGTGTTCTGCCGCTGGATGCGCCCCAGGTCGCCGCTGCCGTCGTAGTACCAGACACCCGGGCTCGTCTCGTACTCGTAGAAGCGCGAGCGCGCCAGGGCCAGAGCCACGTTGCCGTTCAGGTTCTGGCACCCCGCGTGCGTGATGCGCAACCCCGAGTTGTTGTTGCCGTTGTCGTTGTCACGTACCGGGTACTTGAAGTCGAGGTCGATGCCCCCCACGGAGTTGACGAGGTTGATCACACCGTCGAACCCGATGATGACGAAGTGGTTGATGTCGATGCCGAACGTGTTCTCGATGGTCTCGATGAGTGGCGTCGGGCCGCTGTTGAAGGCCGTGTTGATCTTGTTGTCGTGCGCCAGCCCCGTCCCCGACGGCATCCCCGACAGGCTGACGTAGGTGTCACGCGGGATGGACAGCAGCCGGGCCGTGCCCGCCCCGGGGTCCACGTGGAGGACCTTGATGGTGTCGCTGCGCTGTCCCCCCACCTCCGAGGCGCTGCCGAACGACTTGGCGGCCTGGCCGGTGTCGCCGGCGCGCGAGTCGGACCCCACGATGAGCACGTTGTAGGGCTGCCCGGCCTGCTCCGCGGAGCAGGCGGGGCACGCCAGCGACTTGATCTGCCCCAGGCGGTACGACAGGTACCCGTACATCGAGCCCGCCGCCACGAGGACCACGGCCACGATCACGACCGCCGACAGCACGGCGCGCTCGCCCCGGGTGCGCCGCCGGCGGCGCCGTCCCTTGCGGCCGGGCTGGCGCACCACCGGCGGGCCGCCCGGGGCCGCCGCCGGCCCGCCTCCGGGGGCCGTGCCCCCCGGGCGCTGGACGTCGAAGGGCCCCGTGTCGCCGGGCCCGCCCGGCGCGGGGGGCCGGGGGGGCACCCCGCCGCCACCGCCGCCACCGCCGCCACCGCCGGCCCTCCCCGGGCCGCCGCCGGGCCTCATCGCGCCGGGGCCGGCGCCGCCCGCGTGGGGACCTCGAGGAGGACGGCGGGCCACGGCCAGAAGGTACCAGCGCGCCCACGCGCTGATGCATCGGTGTGGCGCCGGCGTCCTGAGGACACGCTGTGGACGCGCAGCGCGGTCAGCCGGCCGCGGGCGCGCCGTCGCCGGACGCGCCGAAGGCGGCGTACCCCGAGCGCTCGAGCTCGTCGGCCAGCTCAGGGCCGCCGCTGGCCACGATCCGGCCGCGCACCAGCACGTGCACGGCGTCGGGCCGCAGCACCGACAGCAGCCGGCGGTAGTGGGTGATGGCGAGCACACCGAGCCCCCACTCCTCCACGCCGTCGCGCACGCGCCGGGCCACGGCGCGCAGCCCGTCCACGTCGATACCCGAGTCGAGCTCGTCGAGCACGGCGAAGGCCGGCCGCAGGATGGCGAGCTGCAGGGTCTCGCTCCGCTTGCGCTCCCCCCCCGAGAGGTCGACGTTGAGCGGCCGTTCGAGCAGGCGCGTCTCGAGGCCCACCCGGCCCGCCTCGCGGCGCGCCGCCTCGGCCACGGCGGACGGCGCGTGGCGCGCGCCGCGCCCGGCCAGCGCCTCGGCCAGGGCGTGGGTGAGGCCGACGCCGGGGACCTCGACGGGGTCCTGCGGCGCCACGAACAGCCCCAGTCGGGCCCGCGTCCACGCCGGGAGGGCCAGGAGGTCGCCGCCGTCCAGCGTGACGCTGCCCCCCAGGACCTGGAACGTGGGCTTGCCCATGAGCACGTGGGCCAGGGTGCTCTTGCCCGACCCGTTGGGCCCCATGACGGCGTGGACCTGGCCGCTGCGCACCTCGAGGTCGACGCCGGCCAGCACCTCGCGGCCGCCCACCCCGGCGCGCAGCCCCTGCACGGCCAGCACGTGGTCGCCCCCGGGCTCGCTCACGGCAGCTCTACCAGCACGTCGTCGCCCTCGACATGGAGCGTGTACACGGGGACGGGCTTGGTGGCCGGCAGGGAGCACGGCTCTCCGGTGCGCAGGTCGAACATCGACCCGTGCTTCCAGCATTCGATCTCACATTCGTCGGGGAGCACCTCTCCCTCCGACAGCGAGTAGTCCTCGTGGCTGCAGGTGTCCCCGATGGCGAAGAAGTCGTCGTCGATGCGCACCACGGCGATGCGGTGGCCGTCGACGTCGTAGCGCCGCGCCGTTCCGGGGTCGACCTCGTGGCGGGCGCACAGGCGCACGCGCTCACCCATCGCCGGTCCCGTCCTGCGCGCCCAGGGCGCCCAGACGGCGCCGGACCTTGTCCTCCACCCACGCGCCCACGCCGGCCAGCGGCGCCCGGCCGGCCAGGTCGGCGAAGAAGCCCAGCACGATGAGGCGCTCGGCCACCTCGGGTTCGATGCCCCTGGTCTCGAGGTAGTACCGCTGCTCCTCGTCGATGGGCCCCACCGTCGACGCGTGGCTGCAGCGCACGTCGTTCTCGTCGATGTCGAGGTTGGGCACCGAGTCGGCATGGGCCCCCTCGGAGAGCACGAGGTTGTGGTTCGTCTGGAAGGCGTTGGCGCCGCGCGCCCCGTGGCGGATGCGGATGAGGCCGCTGTAGACGGAGCGGGCCGTGTCGGCCACGGCCCCCTTGAACAGCAGCTCGCTCTCGGTGCGGCCGGCGTGGTGGTCCTGGAGCGTACGGAAGTCGTGGCGCTGGGAGCCGGTCCCCAGGTAGGCGGCCAGGAGCGAGGTGTGGCCGCCCGTGCCCACCAGGTCGGAGTCGGTGCGCACCCGGGCGTAGCGCCCGCCGAGCCCGGCCGTGAACGACCGCAGGCCCGCCCCCTGGCCCACCCGGCTGGCCTGCACGGCGATGGCGGTGGCGCCGGCGTCGAGGGTCTGCAGGTTGGCGTAGCGCAGATGGGCGTCGTCGGACACCTCGAGCTCGGTGACGGGGAGCGCCAGGGCCGGCGCCGCCTCCCCGTCGACGGCCGACGCCAGGACCTCGATCACCCCCGCCTCGGCCGAGGTGCCCAACCGGACCAGGGTGTGGGGGAAGGCCGCCACCCCCCCGCCCGGGCGCGGCTCGACCAGGTGCACCACCACGACGGGGTCGGCCACCACCGCCTTGCGGGGCGCCTCCACCGCCACCACGTCGGCCAGGAAGGCGTCGTGGAGATGACCGAAGGCGTCGCGGGCCGGCGCCAGGGAGCCCAGCGCGCCGGCCACCTCGGCGGCGGCGCCCGGGGCGGCGCTCACCGTCAGCTCGTCGGGCGCGGAGGGGCCCCGCTCCAGCGCCACGACGCTTCCGTTCACCGTGACGACGAGGGCGGCCGCCGGGCCGAAGGCCGCCGCCACGCGGCGCGCCCGCGCCAGGGCGTCTCCGGGGCCGTCGGCGGGGGGCGCGGGCCGGTAGGCGTCGAGGTCGAAGCCGTTGATGCCGCTGTAGCGCCACACCTCCTCGTCCTCGGTGGGCAGCGCGGCCGCCGAGAAGCGCTCCCACGCCTCGGACCGGCGCCGTGCCAGCCAGTCGGGACCGCCCAGACCCCTCGTGGCGTCGGCGGTGAAGGTGCTCAGCGTCGTCCTCATCTCGCGTGGTCCGGCGGGCGGTGCCCACCGGCGGCGCGGGCGGCTCCGCGCCTCATCCTACCGGCCGCCGCGACCCGTCCCAACAGGGACGATGCCCCGGCGCGGCGCACCGATGCCGCCCGCCGGGGCCCGGGCGTCAGTCGCCGTAAGGTGTCGGCATGTTCAGCTCCGAGGTCCTGTCCGTCGAGCGCGCCGAGCACGTCGCCACCCTGTGGCTCGACCGCGCCGACGCCCGCAACGCGCTCGGTCCCGCCTTCTGGGAGGACCTCCCCCGGGCCATGGCCGCGCTGGGCGAGGACCGCGACGTGCGGGCCGTGGTCGTGGCGGCCAGGGGCCCCCACTTCAGCGTGGGGCTCGACCTGAAGGCCATGGCCGGCCTGCTCACCGGCGCGGATGCCGGCGAGGCCGGGCACGCCCCGGCCCCCGGGGCCAACGGCGCGCACCGCGGCGCGCCGTCCATGGCGCTGCGGGCCACGGTGGCCCGCCAGGGCGTGCTGCGCATGCAGCGCTCGGTGACGTCGGTGGCGGCGTGCCCCAAGCCCGTGGTGGCCGCCGTCCACGGCTACTGCATCGGGGGTGGGGTCGACCTCGTCTCCGCCTGCGACATCCGGGTGGCGAGCGCCGACGCGCTGTTCTCGGTGCGCGAGACCAAGATGGCCATCGTGGCCGACCTCGGGAGCCTCCAGCGCCTGCCCCGCATCATCGGCAAGGGACACGTGGCCGAACTGGCCTACACCGGGAAGGACATCACGGCGGCACGCGCCCGCGAGATCGGGCTGGTGAACGACGTGCTGCCCGACGCCGAGGCCGCCGTGGACCACGCCCGCCGGCTGGCGGCCGACATCGCGACCAACTCGCCTCTGGCGGTGCAGGGCACCAAGGCCGTGCTCGCCGCCTGTGAGGACAAGTCGGTCGCCGACGGGCTCGACTACGTGGCCACCTGGAACGCTGGCTTCCTGCCCTCCGACGACCTCGGCGAGGCCCTCTCGGCGTTCATGGAGAAGCGCCCGCCCGAGTTCCGGGGCCGCTGACCCTCGAGCGCCCTCAGCCCCGGCGCCAGGGCCAGCGGCGACGCCCCGCCCCCGGGCCCCGGGCGCCGCGCCACGACCGCCTGGTGGCGACCCGCTCGTCCCGCTCCACCTCGGCCACGGTCTCGGGGACCACGGCGTCGACGATGTCGGCGGCCTCCTCGAGCAGGCGGACGACGTCGGGCCCCCCGGGACCGGGCTCGTCCTCGAGGGGCGGCTCCACCAGCGTCCCGTGCACCCACCCCGAGTCCGCCAGGCGCGGCGCGTAGGACGGGCAGTTCTCGGGGCAGCGCCACGGCGCCTCGGGCGCGAGGTCCAACTCGCAGAAGCGCACCACTTCGCCGGTGGCGTAGGTGCGGCTCTGGAAGTGCTTGCACTCCTCGCGCATCGGCACGCCGGCTCCTCCAGTCCCTCGGCGCGCGAATGGCGGGCCGGCGGATCAGCCGGGCTCAGCCGACCGCCCCCTCCATCTGCAATTCGATCAACCGGCTCCACTCGACCGCGTACTCCATGGGGAGCGTGCGGACGACGGGTTCGATGAAGCCGTTGACGATCATACTCATGGCCTGGCTCTCCGACAGCCCCCTGCTCATGAGGTAGAAGAGCTGGTCCTCCCCGACCTTCGACACCGTGGCCTCGTGGCCGATCTGGGCGTCTCGCTCGGCCACCTCCATGTAGGGCTTGGTCTCCGAGGTGGACTCGTCGTCGAGGATCAGGGCGTCGCAGCGGACGAAGCTCTTGCTGTGCTTGGCGCCCTCCTCCACCCGGACCTTGCCCCGGTAGGTGGAGAGCCCGCCGTCCTTGGAGATCGACTTGGACACGATGGTGGAGGTCGTCTCGGGGGCGACGTGGAACATCTTGGCCCCGGCGTCCTGGTGCTGGCCGGGCCCGGCGTAGGCGACCGACAGGACCTCGCCCGAGGCCTTGGGCCCCATCAGGTACACCGACGGGTACTTCATGGTGAGGCGCGACCCGATGTTGCCGTCGATCCACGCCACGTGGGCCTCGGCCTCGGCGCGGGCCCGCTTGGTGACCAGGTTGTAGACGTTGTTCGACCAGTTCTGGATGGTCGTGTAGGTGATGCGCGAGCCGGGCAGCGCCACGAGCTCCACCACCGCCGAGTGCAGCGAGTCGGTCGAGTACACGGGGGCCGAGCAACCCTCCACGTAGTGGACCTCGGACCCTTCGTCGGCGATGATCAGCGTCCGCTCGAACTGGCCCATGTTCTCGGCGTTGATCCGGAAGTAGGCCTGCAGGGGCATGTCGACCTGCACGCCGGGGGGGACGTAGATGAACGAGCCCCCCGACCACACGGCCGAGTTCAGGGCGGCGAACTTGTTGTCGTTGGGCGGGATCACGGTCCCGAACCACTTCCGCACGATGTCGGGGTACTCGCGCACGGCGGTGTCCATGTCGCAGAACAGGACGCCCTGGGCCTCGAGGTCGGCCCGGTTGCGGTGGAACACGACCTCGGAGTTGTGCACGACGAACCCTTCGGCCACGAAGTTGTGGTGGCCCGCCACCTCGATGTCGAAGACGGGCTCCACCCCCACGGGCTCGATGGACTCGACCTTCACGAAGCCGAGCATCCCGCTCGCCTGATCGGCGGCGTGGGTCTCGGTCGGGGCCCCGAGGCCGCAGAGGTGGCGGAGCTCGTCGACGTCTGACCGCAGCGCCCCACGGGTGGCGCGGTCCGTGGCGTCGTCGCCGGAGGGGTGGTCGTGCCCGTAGCCGCCGGAGTCCAACAGGCCGGCGATGAGCGCCCGCCGCTGTGACCGGGGGAGCCCGAAGCACCAGTCGGGCAACGCCTCGGAGTGGGCGCCTCCCCCGAGGCCGTTCATCACCACGAAGTCGGCCAGGGCGGCCGTCGCCGTGCCCCGGAGCCGGGAGCCGTCGGGCGACGGCGCCAGCTCCACCCCGAAGAGGTCCCGGGTCACCCGCGTGATCTGCTCCACGAGGACCTCGTCGGTGCGGTCGACGGCGATCTCGACGGCCGGCCGCGGGCCGCGCTGGAGGTACCCGTCGCCCAGGTAGATCCCGGCCCACCAGCACAGATCGTCCGTCGACAGGGTCGGGAACGAGGCGGCGTCGGGCCGGTCGGGCACCAGCAGGGCCGCAGGGTGTCCGAAGTCGGGGACGTCGCTGGCCACGGCCACGACGTCGCCGACGCGCAGGTCCTCGACGGGCACCCACGTGGGACGGAACCGGGCGTGCGCCGCGCCCTCCCGACGCCCCTCGCGCCGGACGAGGAACGGATGGTTGGCCGAGGCGCCGATGGTGCGGCCCCCGGCGGTGATCTCGAAGACCTCCTTGTCACCCGAGCAGCGCTGGCCCACCACCGCTCCGGCCACGATCGACCCGGTCTCCTCGTCGAGCGAGAACACCTCGTCCCCAGGGACCAGCTCCTTGATCCGGCGCATGCCGGCGGTGGTCCACACGCGCGTCGACCCCCGGAGGCACTCGTACTGGGCCGTCACGCCGGCCAGGTACTTGCGCTCTGCCTCGGGGATGCCCAGCTTCTCGTAGGTCGTCTTGATGGACTCGGGCAGCGCGTCCCAGTCCTTCACCTGACTCTCGGTGGGCTTGACGTAGTAGTAGATGTCGTCGAAGTCGAGGTCCGGCATGTTCACCGCGAACCACGGCGCCATGGGCCGGGCCACGAAGCGCTTGAGGGACTTGAGGCGGAAGTCGCGCATCCACTCCGGCTCGCCCTTCATGGCCGACATCTCGCGGACGATCTCCTCCGAGAGCCCCTTCTTGGGCTTGAAGACGTAGTCCTCGACGTCGCTCCACCCGAGCTTGTACCGGCCGAGATCGAGATCCGCTGGCGTCATCGTCACCTCTGGCCTCGTGGGTCCGGGGGCCCTGGGCCGGGCCCCGCGCCGGCTGCGCCCCTGCGCTCACCGAGGCGCCCGGTCAGGGGGGATTTCCCCTATCACGATAGTAACAACCCTGCTCCGCCGGTGCGACCGGGCCGGCCCGGTCTGCGATCATCCTGCGGTGGGCACTCCCCCCGTCGTACCCGGCCCCGGCGCCGAGCCCACCTCGGCCGAGGCGCCG
>DATJBC010000098.1:0-10346 GCA_035515515.1 Acidimicrobiales bacterium | reverse complement strand
TGACTGTCAGCAGTGACCTGGACCAATGATCGTAGGTGTTATCCGGCTCTGCCACGCCCCGGTCCCGATCGCAGCCGTGCGGTGGTGCACGTGGTGCGCGATTCCGGGAAGTGCGCTCCACCAGAAGCGCACACACCGAGGCCAGCAATGGTTTATCACGGTCGGCAGCGGCCACCCGAATACGGCGATCTCCCTGCCATGGCGTGCCAAAGTGCGGTGGCGGCCTGAGCCGCGAACGGATTGCCAAGGTGAGGGTCGCGGGTTCGAACCCGTCGTCCGCTCCACGAGGCCTGGGTCCCATTCGTCGGACCAGGTGCACGGATGACGTGCCCGGGCCCTCCGACGGGGTTCCGCACGCGCGTCGTGGGGCGCCGCGCCGCCTCCGTCGCCCGGCGACGCAGGGCGTTCGGGGCTCCTTCGGAGCGGCGCGTCGACCTTCGGTGCACGCTCCGGCGGCCGGTTGCCGCCGCCGGCGCTCAGCTCCTCGCCGCGAAGAGCCTCCAGGTCCCCGGCACGCCCTTCAGCTCGTGCTCTCCTCGGTCGCCGAAGTCGATGCCCGACCCGGCCACCAGGTCCGTAACGGTGCGAGAGACGAGGATCTCATCGGGTTGTGCGGCGCTGCAGATGCGCTGAGCGGTGTGGACGGTGATCCCGGCGACATCGTCGTCTCGTTGCTCGATCTCTCCAATGTGGATTCCACAGCGAATGCCGATGCCGATCTGCCGTACCGCATCGGAGATCGCCTGTGCACACCGAATGGCGCTCGTCGGCCCGTCGAACGTGGCGAGCACGCCGTCGCCCGTGGTCTTCACCAGCCGCCCACCGAAGCGAGACAGCTGTCTCTCGGTGAGGAGGTCATGGCGGTCGAGTCGTTCGCGCCACGCGTGGTCTCCGAGGCTCCGAGCTGCTTCCGTCGAGCCGACGATGTCGGTGAACAGGACCGTGGCAAGGCGCCGGTTGCCGTGCGACGACCGCCTGGTCCCCGTGAGGAACTCCTCGATCTCGCCCGCCAGGTCGGTGTCGTCGCTCCAGGGGAGGTGGTCCGCCGAGGGAAGTTCGAGATAGCTCGCCGTCGGCGCGTGATCGGCGAGGTAGCGGCCCAGTTCGGCGGGCACGAACTTGTTGTCCTTGGCGTGGACGACGAGGGCCGGGGCCTGGACCTCGTTGAGCAGCGCCCGAACGTCGGAATCCCGGGCCAGTATGAACATGGCCAAGGCCGTTGCGGGACTGGCTCCCCGGTGCCCCGCCTGGCGCCACCAGCCCTGGAATGAGGCGTCTCCCAGCCGACTCGGAGCCATGAGGGGAAGGTCGTCGGCGGCCCCCGTGGCTGGTTCCGCCAGCGGGTCGACCAGGCGCTCGACGAACGTGTTGTAGAGGTCGAGGGGAAAGCCGTGCGGATAGTCGTCGCCTCGCACGAGCCGGGCCCAGGTGTTGATCAGCACCAACCCACGGACCGAACTCGGGTGGGTGGCGGCCAGGTACACGGCGACGGGCCCGGAATGGCCGGTCGCCATGAGGGCAGCCTCGTCGGACCGTGCCGCCTCCATCACTGCGAGGGTGTCGCCGGCGAACTGCTCGATGGTCGCCCCAGAGGCTCCCAGGGGATCGGAGAGGCCGATGCCTCGAGGATCGAAGCGGATGACGCGGGCGAAGGACCCGAGCGCCGTGAGGAAGCCCTCCCAGCGGGGCTCGTCCCACGCAGCCTCGATCGACATGTTGGTCCCGTTTCCGACCTCGATCAGGTCGACGGGCCCACTTCCAAGGACCACGAAGGCGAGGTGAGCGCCATCGGGTGCCTTGGCGTAACGCACCTCGGGGATAGCCACGACCATCAGTCTTGTCGACGCCGCGCCCGCCCCGCAGGCTGACCCGACGTGCCGGGCGTCGCGGTCCCCCGCAACCCTGGCGCCGCGGGGAGTCGGCCATCGGGGTCGTGCCGACCTGCGCGCTATCCCTCGCCGGGTGGCCGAGCGACGCGCGTCGGCCTGGGCGCCGCACAACGAGCCATCAGCCGTACAACCGCGATCGGACGGCTTGTCTCGCTCGGCGGATCGCCCCCGGGTCGTCGTGGAGGACGGCGACGATGTTCGTCCCCGCCACGATCACGCCCAACTCGAACGCCACCTGCGCCGGTTCGCTCCCGGCCGGCAGCTCACCCCGTTCGGCGGCGACCTCGGCCTCGCGCCGGAGGAGGTCGCGCCACTCCTGCTGGACACGGGCCACCTCGTCGTGGACCCGCCCGGGTCGTGCACCGATCTCGGCCGAGGCGGCGACGAAGAAGCAACCCCCAGGGAAGGTCCGCCCTTCGACGTAGTCCAGGAAGCCGTCGCACAGTGCGAACAGTCGCTCGCGTCCGGCTTCCGTGGAGGAGAGCGCCGGGACGACGACCTCGTCGATGAAGCTGGCACGGGCCGCGCCGATGGTGGCCAGCTGCAGGTCCTCCTTCGAGCCGAACAGCGCGTGGATGCTGCTCTTGGCGATGCCCGTGACCTCCGCCAGGTGGCCGATCGAGAGGCCGTCGAGGCCTTCCACCGTGGCCAGCCGGGCGGCGTGCTCCACGACGTGGGCCCGGGAGCGTTCGCCGGGCGCCCGGGTCCGTCTCTCGGCGTGTTGGTCCTCGTGGGTCATCGGCTCTCCGGGGTCGTCTCCCTTGATCTTAGACGAACGGTCGTGTAACTATGTCCTGGACGATCGTTCGTCTAAGGAGGAGCCATGTCGCCGGTGGCCGAGCGCAGCACCATGGACTGGGAGGCGGCGGGACGGGCCTGGGGAGCCCGGGCCCGCGACTGGGCGTATCTGTTCGAGCCCTATGCCCGCCCTGCCAACGAGCTGGTCTTCGACCGGCTCGGCGTGGGACCGGGGGACCGTTTCCTCGACATAGCGTGCGGGGCGGGCTTGGCGGCGCAGCACGCCAGCCGGCGGGGGGCCACCGTGAGCGGGCTCGACGCCGCGCCGGCCCTCGTGCGCGTCGCCGGGGCGAGGACCCCTTCGGGCGACTTCAGGGTGGGGAACATGTTCTGCCTCCCGTTCGACGACGGGTCGTTCGACGTGGTGACGAGCTTCAACGGGATCTGGAAGGGATGTGAGGCCGCCCTGGAAGAGGCCTGGCGCGTCCTGGTCCCCGGCGGGCGCCTCGGCCTCACCTTCTGGGGCCGCTACGAACACTTGGGCTTGCTTGGCTACTTCGCCAAGATCATCGAGCTCTCACCACCGGATCACGGTGAGACGACCCTTTCCCAGGGCGACACCGGAACCCCCGGCGTGGCGGAGGAGATGTTGGACGCAGCGGGCTTCGATGTCGTTGACCGCGGGACCGTCACCGTCGTGAACGAATGGCCCGACGTCGAGATCGCACTTCGGGCATTGACGGCGGCCGGTCCGTGCGCCCCCGCGATCGAGGCCGTCGGCCTGGACGCCGTGCGCGCCGCACTGCGGGAGGTGATCGAACCCATGCAGGTGCCGGACGTCGGAATTCGCATTGCATCGGAATTCGCGTGGATCACGGCCGCCCGCCGCGCTGGCTGAACGCGCCGTTCTCGTCCCGAGCACCTTCGGGACCGGGGCCATGGGGCGGTAGCGGGGCCCTTCTGGATCGCCGGGTCACCAGACAAGCGCGATCACGCCAGCGGCGTTGCCAGGTGGGCTCGTGGTCGCCCGTCCGGTGACGGGGAGAGCGGGGAAGGGAGGCGTGGGGACGGGGACGAGGCCGCGCACGCCCGAGAGGAGGTCACCCAGCGTGCCCGGGGCCGGCGTGGGCGGGGCCGGGGCCGGCGTGGGCCCGGGGGCGGGGGGTGGCGATGCGGCCGGCGGCGCCGGTGGTGACGCGGCCGGTGGCGGTGGGGGAGGCGTCGGCGTCGAGGTCCCCGCTCCGCCCGCGCCCGAGGCGGGCGGTGCCGGAGGGACGCCGGCGACGAGCGAGGCGCCCGCCCGCGCCGACGGTGCCGGGGCGCCCGGCCCGTAGGCCGTCGTCTCCCCGCCCCCGCTCTTGACCACGGGTGGCGCCTGGAGGTCCCCCGCCGCCGGTGCCGGGTCGGCGCTGCCCCGTGCGGGCGAGGACGGCAACGCGCCCGGGGCGGGTGCCGGGGAATTGCCCGCCTTGACGGCCACGCGCTGCGCGGCCGGGCGTCCGGGGGTGGACGACACCACGACGGTCACCGCCACCGCCGCGGCCACGGCCACGGCGGTGGCGAGGGCGCCCGCCCGCCTTCCCCGTCGCGGGGCGGTCCGACCGGGAGGGCCCCACCCGTAGGCCACCGCCGCCGGTCCATCCGCCGGGGAGGGGCGCTCGCCATCGAGACCGGCGGGGGCCGAAGAGCACTGCTCGTCGCGCGCCGCGCACGCCACCATCTTCTGCAGCAACGCCAGGCGGCTGGCGGGAAGTTGCTCCGCGGGGACGAGGAGGCGCAACGGCCGCCCGTCCACCGTGAGGTCGACCGAGGTGCGCAGGCGTCCCTCGCGGGTCTCGCCCGCGGCGGTGGTGCGAAACCCCTCCACCGAGGACCACAGCCATCGTCGCTCGACGTCGGGGACGGCCATCAGGTGGAGCGTGAGACCGCTGCGGTCGACGTAGAGCGCGAAGGCGCCGTCGCCGCCGGGCGGCTCGGACGGGGGCGGTGCGCCTCCGTCGAGGACCACCACGTCTTCGAGCTTCACATGGGGGTGCCGTCGCATCGTCTCTCCCTCGTGACGGCCCTCTCGCGGGAGCGCTGTGCGTCGGATGGTGGTCGTCGCGCTGTCGTCGTCGATCGCCGACCGGGCACGGCGACCGGCGCCTGCTCCGACGCCAGGGGGCCCCGACTCGCCCCGGATGCTAGGGCCCGATGCCACTCACGGCACCACAACGGCTACGCAACGTTGCGGGAACGGTCCTCGGCGCCGCGCCGCTGCGCTCCGAGGGGACAGAGATGGGAACGGCCCGGCGACGGCCGACCGGGGGGCGGCGGCAGGGCGCCGGGGGCTACCGGCCGGTGCGCTCGCGGTGGCTGCACCCCGGCCAGCAGCACGGCCGGCGCAGACCTTCCTCGAGTTCCTCCTGGGTCCGTCGGATGCGGCGCTCTCGGGTCACCGTCTGCTTGGCGTCCTCGACCCAGCAGATGAACTCGTTGCGGGCCAGCGGCGTGATGTCCTGCCAGGCGTCGCATGCCCTGGGGTTGGCGACGAGCGCCTTCCGCAGGTCCTCGGGGAGGTCGTGCACCACCCCGCCTGGCACGCGGCGGCCGCCCACCGTGTCAGCGTAGCGGCCCCTGATCGCACCGCGGAGGCTGCCCCGGCGCATCCGGGTGGCGCCCGGAGGTCCGGCACTACGGTGGCCCGGCCAGCAGCACGGTGCCGACGGGGGGTGCGGTGGAGCCAAGGGGCGACGACAGCGGGGTCTCCCGGCGGCGGTTGCTGCTCGGAGGCGCCGCCGGGCTCGGCGTGCTGGTGGCCGCCGCGGTGGCGGGCGTCGAGCTCGTGTCCCACGACGTGCTCCCCGGCAAGTCCGTGCTCGACCGCCTCGACGGCGCGTGCGCGGTCGACGTCCCACCCCTCCGTTTCGCCGGGCCGACGGGCCCGACCGAATCCGGCCGGTTCTCTTCCGCCGCTCGTCGGCGGACCGTCGGCTACTCCATCGCCTATCCGCCTGGGCATGGCCCCGGAGACCTTCTCCCCCTCGTCGTCATGCTCCACGGCTTCGGGGGGAACCACCGCAGCGCGTTCTCGGGGATGCGGCCGGCCCAGGGCCTGGCCCTCGAGGTCGACGGCCGCCCGCTCGCGCCCATGGCCATGGTCACCGTGGACGGGGGAGGTGGCTACTGGAACCCGCACCCCGGCGACGACCCGATGGGCATGGTGGTGAACGAACTCGTCCCCATGTGCCGGGACAAGGGGCTCGGTGTCCGTCCCAACGGGATCGCCACCATGGGCATCTCGATGGGCGGGTTCGGGGCCTTGCTCCTCGCCGAACGCTTTCCCGCGCTCTTCTCGGCCGTCGCCGCCATCTCCCCGGCGATCTGGACCTCCTACGGCCAGGCGCAGGGCGCCAACGCCGGCGCGTTCGCGTCGGCCGGTGACTTCGCGTCCTGCGACGTCGTGACGCACGCCCGGCGGTTGCACGGCAAGCCCGTGCGCGTCGCCTCGGGGGAAGCCGACCCGTTCCACCCCGGTGTCGCGGCCTTCGCCGCGGCCTGTCCGCCGGGCACGCAGGTCGTCCTGTCCACGGGATGCCACACGGGCGCGTTCTTCACCGCCGCGGAGCCGCCGTCGTTGGCGTTCCTCTCCCGGCACCTGGCGGCCTGACGCGCGCCCGCCGCCGGCGACGGGCCTGGGCCGGCGGGCGCGCCGGCTCCCGGTCGCCCGTCAGCGGGTCTCGAGGGTCGCCTCCGCGGCGCGGCCTGCGGCCACGACGCGATCCCCGCCGTCGACCGCTCCCCGCCCGGCGGCGCGACCGGCGGCTGTTGGCTCACGGGACAGGGCCGAGGGCCACCAGTTCCAGCGCCCGAGCAACGACACCGTCGAGGGGACGAGGACCGTGCGCACGACGAAGGTGTCGAGGAGGATGCCCACGGCCAGCCCGAACCCGATCTCGCGCACCTGGCCGTTGCCCTGGCCGCTGCCCCCCACGACGGCCAGCACGGCGAACGTGCCCGCCAGGACCAGGCCGGCGGAGGTGACGGTCGGGCCGGTGGCGCCGACGGCGCGGACGACGGCGTCGCGCAGGGGTCGTCGGCGCGCCTCCTCCCGGATGCGCGTCATCACCAGGATGTTGTAGTCCTCGCCCAACGCCAGCAGGAAGATGAACATCAAGAAGGGCAGGAGGAAGACGATCCCGCCCGAGGCCCCCAGCTTGATGAAGAAGATCACCGACAGGCCCAGCGACGCCAAGTACGACAGGACGACGCTCAGGATGAGGTAGAGGGGGGCCACCAGGCTGCGCAGGACGAGGGCGAGGACGATGCCGATGGCGATCACGGCCACCGGGACGATGTGGCGGAGGTCCCCGTCGGAGATGTTGCTCACGTCGTAGACAGCGGGCGCCTCTCCGGCCACGCCCGACGCCTGCGCCCCCGCCTGGCGCGCCACCGCCGCCACGGTGTCACGGATGTGCGGCACGGCGCCGAGCGCCGCCGTGGAGCCGGGATCACCCGCGCTGAGACCCGCCTCCCACTGGACCGTCAGGCCGTCGGCGCTGACGTAGCGGGCCGTCGACAGGTACGCGCTGTAGAGCGTGGGGGTGATGGAGGAGCCCGCCGGCGGGGTCAGGCGGTTCGCCTTGACCAGGTCGGCCGCCGCCGGCAGCCCGGCGTGCAGGGACGTGAGCTGCGCCGGGGCGATGGACGTGCCGTTGGGGTCGAGGGGCCCGGCCAGCTTGGTGAAGGCGCCGCTCGCCCGCAGCGACGCCGTGGCGCGGGCCAGCACGCCGGGGTCCTGCCACACCGGCCTGGCGAAGCGCATGACCACGTTCGTGGGGTTGGAGCTGGCCTGGGGGAACGACCGAGTGAGCACCGCGTTGCCGGCGGCCACGTCGGTCCCGGCGGGGGCGGTCTCCTGGCCTCCGAAGCCCCCCGGCTTGAACCCCGAGGCGAAGGCGGCCAGCACCCCGAAGACGAGCACCCCGCTGACCAGGGTGGCCACCGGCCGTTGCACCAGCCGGCCGGCGATCTGCCCCCACATCCCGTCGCCGTGGGGACGCGGCGCGGTCTTCGACGGCCAGAACAGCGCGCGGCCGAGGACCGTGAGCAGGGCGGGGAGGAAGGTGAGCCCGGCCAGGAGCATGACCACGATGCCGATGGCCAGGGGGATGCCGAGGTCGTGGTAGATGCCGAAGCTGGCCAGGGTCAGGCTGAGCAGCGCCACGACGACGGTGCCGGCGGAGGCGGAGATGGACTCGCCCACCCGGCACAGCGCGGTGGCGACCGCCTCGTGGGGCGAGCGGCCCCCGAGCAGCTCCTCGCGGACGCGGAACACCAGGAAGAGGCCGTAGTCGGTCCCCGCCCCCAGGATGAGGACGATCAACAGGATCTGGGTGAAGAACGAGATCTTGAGGCCATCGGCGCCGAGGGCGCCGATGAACGCCCCCGACAGGCCCAGGGTGAGCACGGCCGGCAGGAGGGTGGCGAACGGTGCGAGGACGGAGCGGAAGATGACCAGCAACAGGACGACGATGAACAGGATCGAGAAGATCTGGATCAGGTTCCCCTGCTTGTTCGAGTTCTGGTTCACGGCGACCTCGGTGGCGATGGCCCCGGCCAGGTGGGCGTGGAGGTCCGGGGGGAGGCCGGCCCGTCCGATGGCGCTCTCCATGCGGTCCACGAGGTCCTTGGGCCCCGTCGGCCCGAAGGGCTGGGTGGAGGACGTGACGAGGAGCTCGGCTGCGTTGTGCTGCGCCGACTCGGCGAGGAAGCGCACGCTCTTCACGGTGGGGACGCCGCGCAGGGCGGCGGACAGATGCTGGATCGCCGTATCGTCCGCCGGCGACAGTGACGGTGCCGACGTCACCACCACCAGGGGGACCCGGGACTGGCTCTGGGAGCCGATCAGGGGCTCGGCCAGCCGGGCGGCGACGTTGCTGGGTGCCGACGACGGCAGGAACTGGCTGTTGTCGTTGTTGACCTGGCTCGAGAGCGAGGGCAGGGCCCGCACCGCGAACATGGTGCCGAGCACCCAGACCACGATGATGGGCCAGCGGAGGCGCACCACCTGCCGGCCCAGTGCCTCGAACGCGCGGTCCATCGCCCATCCTTCCGATTCGTGACCGAGGACGACCCTGCTCGGACGGTCGCGAGGAATGCCGGAACCGGTCCGTGGCCCCCGGGCCCACGGGTCGCACTGGCGGAACTGCCCAATCCCGGTGGCAGGTTAGCAAGCCCCCCCGGGGGCCCAGAGGGCAGGGCCGACGACGTTGTCGAAACCGAGTGCTGCCGATCCCGCCGCCTATTCGGTCGTCCGCCGCCGGAAGAAGTGGGCGGCGAGCGGCGCGGCGACGGCCAGGATGGCGAGCGACCACACGAGCGACGTCACGATGGGGTGCTGCATGGACCACGCGTGCACGCCAGCCGACGGGTTCGGGTTTCCCCAGAGCTGGCGGGTCCCGGCCACGACCGAGCTCACGGGGTTCCAGGTGGTGATGGCCTGCAGCCAGCCCGGCATGTGCTGTGTGGGAACCATGGCGTTCGACACCATGGTCATGGGGAAGAGCACGATGAACCCGAACGAGGCCGCCGACTCCGGGCTCTTGGAGTTGAGGCCCACGCACGCGGCCATCCACGAGACGGCGTAGGCGAAGAACAAGACCAACGCGAATCCGCCGACGACCGACCAGAACCCCGCGCTGGGCCGCCATCCCACGGCCAGCCCGCTCAGCGCCACGATGAGCGCGCACACGAGCGAGGTCAACAGGTCGGCCAGGGACCGTCCCACGAGCACGGCGGTGCGCCACATGGGCAGCGTCCGGAACCGGTCGATCATCCCCTCGTGGAGGTCGGTGCTCAGGCCCACGGCGGTGCCCATGGTCGACGTGACCAAGTTCAGCGCCAGCAACCCCGCCAGCAGGAAGTCGACGAAACGGCCCCCGCCGGGGATGGGGATGGCGCCGCCGAAGAGATAGACGAAGAGAACGGTGAACAACACCGGCTGCACGGTCACGTCGGACAGCTGCATCGGCTCCCGCGAGATGTGCACCAGGTTGCGCCGCGTCATGAACCAGACATCGGACGCGGCGCCGAGCACCGACCGTTTCCCCCGTGGGCCCCGTCCGGCGACGGCGTCGACGGTCACGGTCGTCATGCGTGGACCCGTGTGCTGTCGGCACGGCCGGTGTGCCCGGGGGCGCCGGCCGGGTGGCCCGGTGCCGCCGCCGGCTCGGGGACGTCGGCGTCCTCGTCGTCGTCGGCGAGGCGCCCACCGGTCAGGGAGAAGAACACGTCGTCCAGGGAGGGCTGGCGCACCTCGATGTTGTCCACCAGCGCCCCGGCGGCGTCGAGGGCCCGCACCACGGCCGTGGCCAGCCCGGAGGTGGCGTCCACGCCGGCCCGGAGCCGGCTGCCGTCGGCACTGAGGTGCACCGGGCCGGCGACCAGTGGTGCGACGGCCGCCATGGCCCCCGCGTGGGGGGCGGCCAGCTTCACCTCGAGGTGCGCGCTCCGGCTGGCCTCCTTGAGCTCGTGCGGCGTCCCGCTGGCGATCACCTTCCCGTGGTCGATCACCACGATCTGGTCGGCCAGCGCATCCGCTTCGTCGAGGTACTGGGTCGTGAGCAACACGGTCACCCCCTCGCCGAGCAGCACGCGGATGGCGTCCCACACGCGCTGGCGGCTGGTGGGATCGAGCCCCGTGGTGGGCTCGTCGAGGAACATCACCGGCGGGCGGGT
>DATJBC010000097.1:0-14301 GCA_035515515.1 Acidimicrobiales bacterium | reverse complement strand
CCGTCGGGGCTGCGGCCGCCCTCGGGGTAGATCACGAGGTTCCAGCCCTCGTTGAGCAGGTCCGCGGCGATCACCGCCGAGCGGCGGTTGACGCGGTGGCGCTCGATGGGGAAGGCGGCCAGGCCGAGCGCCCAGAGGTGTGCCTTCCAGCGGCGGTCGAAGAAGTGGTCGGCGGCCGCCGCCACCACCGTCTTGTGGCGCACCGGGCTGGGCAGCACCGAGAGGAGGAGTGGCGTGTCCAGGTGGCTGGCGTGGTTGGCCACGTAGATGGCGGGCGGCTCGACCAGTGCCAGGGCCTCGTCCCCCCGCACCTCGGGCGAGGCCACGAGGTGGGTGAGGGGCCGGGTGAGGGTGTCGAGGACCACGGCGCGCGCCAGGCGGGCGGGGTAGCGGCGGCTCCACGCCGTGTCGTAGTCGACGCCGAGGTTGCGCTCGGGGGGGTCGCGCTCGAGCGAGACGGGCCAGCTCGGGGCGCGCCAGGGAAAGCTGCCCGGGGCCTGGCGGCGCACCCGCCCCACGAGCCGCCCCACCACGCTCACGGTCGCGGGCTCCTCACGTGACGTCCGCCAGGAGCAGGGGCGGGGAATGGAGGTGGGTGAGCGAGGGGTCGGGACCCACGACGTCCTGGGCCATCTCCAGGGCGTCGGCCATGGACGAGGCGGGCTTGAAGCCCAGCCGCCGCACGGCGGCCCGGTCGCCGCCCACGATGATCACGGCCCCCAGGTGCTCGAGGGCGTGGGCGCACCAGTACCACATGTAGAAGGGATGGACGCCGTGATAGGCGTTGCCCGTCCGGTAGAGGTGCACGTACCACGGGTCGGTGGCGAAGGCCTCCTCGTACTTGCCGATCCCCACCGGGTCCGTCGTCTCCGCCAGCACCTGCTCGAAGAAGTCGATGTAGCTGGGGTGGTGGCCCGGGTGGAAGGCCCACGGCGTGGGATGGCTCATGATGAGCACGCCCCCCTCGCGCACGAGCGGCCTGCCCCGGTAGAGGTTGAAGAAGTAGCCCAGCCCGAGGCACGCCACCAGGACGGGGTTCATGATGGAGTTGACGTTGTAGGGGCAGATGTAGGGGAGCCCCATGGTGAGGATGTCGGTCTGGCCCTCCACCTCGAGCAGCTGCTGGGCGTAGACGTGCTCGGTGGTGCGGGCGTGCACCGCCTCCACCTCGCCGCACTGCACCGACGTCATGCGGTGCGGGGCGCGGATGGAGTGGAAGATCGTGCGCGCCAGGCGGTCGGGGGTGGCGTCGAGCGCCCTGGAGGTGGCCAGGAACCCGGCGCGGTCGCGCACCGACCACTCCCACTCCCGGCGCTGCAGGAAGCGGAACTGCTCGGGGAAGGTGTCGGTGTTGAGGGTCGTCTCGATCTGGAACACCTTGACGCCGGAGTCGGCGATGAGCCGTCCCATGCGCCAGTTGGAGGAGTGCAGCTCCGAGCGGTGCTGGTCCATGAACGACCGGCTCTGGGCCATGGTGCGGGCGTTGTGGTGGTGGCGCAGGCTCCGGTAGCTCGCCAGGCCCGTGGCCACCGACTTGTGGCCCCCGTCCATGGCGACCAGGTTGATGTTGACGTAGACGAGAAGGTCAGAGGTGGCGGCCCGCTTGTTGATCTCGACGTCCTCGCCGAGCTCGGTGAGGCCGAGATGGACGAGCTCGTCGGGGTCCTCGGCGTCGTGCTGGGTCAACAGGCCGTGCGGCTCGAAGGCGTCGAAGACGCGCTGGCCGAGCGCGTGGCGGAGCTCGGCGTCGGTCATGCGGCGGTGCAGGGCGAGCGCGGCGATGAGCACCACGTCGTCCACCCCGGCCTCGGCCGCCAGGTCGAGCACCTGCTCGACGACCAGTTGGCGGACGTCGGGGCTGCGCATGGGCGGGAGCGGCAGCGACACGTCGTCGAAGGCGATGGTGAGCTTCATGCCCGGCCGCAACAGCGCCCGTAGGGGGGCGGCGTCGCCCAGGGGGTTGTCGAGGGCGTGGCGGATGGCGCCCACGGGGTCGGCCAGCGGGTCGAGCGGCTCGGGCGCGTAGAGGACGCGGCTCCCCACCGGCAGGCGCTCGAGGCGGAACCCCTCGCCGTGCCAGAACAAGGTGGACGGGGTCGAGCGGTCCACCTCGAGGACGAAACCGGGCCTCGGGCTCATGCGTCAGGTCCTTTCGCGGGCGGGGGCCGGGCGGCGGCGCCGGGTGCCCTGCACGTCGAAGACCACCTTGACGGCGCCCCGCCGGCCCGCCGACCCGGCGTGGGCGAGCGCCTCCTCGTAGCGCTCGAGCGGATAGCGCGCCGAGACCAGCCGTCCGAGCGCCTTGGCCGCCACGACCTCCATGGCGACGTCGAAGGTGCGCCGGGGCACGCCGCCCACGACCTCGGTGCCGTAGGCGTAGGCGCCGGTGACGGCCACCTCCCGGTGCCACAGCGACGCCAGGTCGATGCTCACGCGGCCGGGCATGCCCACCAGCACCACCCGGCCACGGGGCCGCACCATGGCGAGCGCCTGGGCCAGGGACTGGTCGCTGCCCACGCAGTCGATGACGACGTCGGCGCCGCCGGTGAGGGTGCCCGACGCCTCGAAGGAGCGGGCGCTGCGGCGCACCGCCCGGGCCAGCTGGTCGGGCTCCACCACGACCTGCGCCCCGAGCTCCTCGGCCAGCCGGCGCTGGTGCGCGTAGCGCGCCCCCACGAGGAGGGTGGCCGGGGCGGACAGCTGCGCCAGGGCCGCCACCGTGCACAGGCCCAGCGTGCCCGCACCGAGGACGGCCACCCGGTCGCCGGCGTCCACCTCCGCGTCCAGCGCGGCGTGCACGGCGCACGCCGTGGGCTCGACCATGACGGCGTCGTCGTCGGACAGCGCATCGGGCACGGCATGCAGCTGGGCATCGTGCGCCACGAGCCCCGCCGCCGACCACCCGCCGCCCGTGTCGCGGCAGTAGCCGATCTGCAGCCCCGGCGACAGGTGCCCGAAGGCCACGCGCTCACAGCCCCCGGTGCGCCCTTGGGCGCACGCCGGGCACGGGGGGTCCACGGCGCGGGGGATGCACCCGAGCACCGGCTCGACCACCACGCGCTCGCCGGTGTCCTCGCGGACGCCCACCACCTCGTGGCCGGGGACGAAGGGGAAGCTCACCACGTCCTCGAAGTAGCGCGAGCTCCTGCCGTCCACCGTGGAGAGGTCGGAGCCGCAGATGCCGGCCAGCAGGGGCTGGACGCGCCGCCAGCCCGGGCCCGGGAGCTGGGGGGAATCGACGTCCGCCAGCCGCAGCGGCCCCACGCCCACCCCGCGGCCCGAGCCGCCCACCACCGACACCACCCGGGCGGCGGCGAAGCGCGCCACGTTGCGCTCGAACACGAGCCCCTTCACGGCGTGCCCGCCTTGGTGGCCCAGGGGGCGGCGCGGTCGAGGGCGCCCTCGAGGCGGGCCCACCACCGCGACACGCCCGGGTCCACGGGACCCAGGGGGAGCGGCGGGCGGGCCCCGCCGCCCGCCTTGTCCCAGTGCTCGACGTGCCACCCCCGCCGCCGCGCCAGCGCGGCCAGGCGGGCCTCGGGGTTCACCGCCACGGGGAACCCCACGCACTCGAGCAACGGGAGGTCCGAGGTGGAGTCGGCGTAGGCCACCGACTCGCCCAGGTCGAGCCCCTCGGCCTGGGCGTAGGCCGCCAGGACCAGCGCGCGCGCCTCGCCCGTGGGGGGGAGCTGCTCCAGGCGGCCGGTGAGCCTGCCCTGGGCGTCCTCGCCGAGGCGGGCGCACACCACCTCGTCGAACAGCGGGCGCAGCGGCTCGACCACGAAGTCGAGGGCGCCGGTGATGAGCACGGTGCGGTGCCCGAGGGCCTTGTGGGCGCGCACACGCGCCATGCCGGCCGGGAAGGACTTGGCGAGGAGCAGGCGGTGGAACATCTCCATGGCGTCGTGGCGCAGGCGGGCCGCGGGGGCGCCCTCGTAGCGGCGGTAGAAGCTGCGCAAAAAGTCGCCGCGGTCGCGGCGGTCCAGGGCGAGGAGGGCGGGTGCCTCGCGCAGGATGCGGGCGGTGAGGGTGACGCGGTCGGCCACGGGGAGGTGGCGGGTGGCGAGCCAGGCGTAGGACTCGACCACGTTGGAGGCCACCAGGGTGTTCTCGAGGTCGAAGGCGGCCAGGTGCCGGTCGGGCGACAGGATCGCCGTCCGGGCCCGGTCCGCGCGCGAGGCCACCACCGAGCGGCGCGGCGTGGCCCGCACCCGGGCGTGCTCCACCACCGAGGGCAGGTGCACGTCGTGGACGTAGGAGGGCCACGAGATGACGCCGGGGTCGAAGCAGAACGCCGCCCGGTCGTCGGGCGACAGGCGGGCCCACAGCTCGAGGAGCCGGTCGACGCGAAAGCGCGCCTCGGTCTCGGTGTAGGCCCCGTACAGCTCGGTGTACCCCAGGGCGCGCTCGACCTGGGAGCGGCGCTGCTCCACCCGTGCCGCCACGTCGGCGCGCTCGCCCCGCACGGGGAGCGCGCCCAGGACGCGCTCCACGGTGCCGAGCGCCTTGGTGGCGCGCTGCAGCTGGCGCTGCACGCGGCCGCGCCCGGGGAACGACCACTCGGGGACCATGATGGGCTGGCCGTCGGCGTCGTAGAGGGGGTGGTCGGTGAACCAGCCTCGTACCAGGTCGACCAGCTCCCCGTAGCGCAGGGGGTTCCGCACCCCCGAGGCGACCTGGTACACGCTCGGGCCCGAGGGGTCGGGGCCCGCCGCCGCCACCGCCATGATGGCCGCCACCACCAGGTCGACGGGGATGACGTCGACCACGCCCTCGGGGACGCCGGGGAACTCGCGCAACAGCCCGCGGGCGTACGACACGATGATGGGCTCGGCCATGCGGAAGCCGCGGATCCACCCCGGGCGCGGCTCGGCCAGCGCGGACTCGATGATCGAGGGCCGCACGAAGGTGATGGGCGTCGAGGGGTGTCCTCCCGCCAGGGCCCGCTCGCCCAGCGCCTTGGTGAAGGCGTAGGCGTCGGGCCACCCCAGGGCCTGGGCCCGCGCCCGGCCCCGGTCGACCAGCTGGGTGCGCACCCAGTCGTCGCGCAGCTTCTCGGCTCGCTCGGCGAGGAGGTGCGTGCCCGCCGCCCCGAGCTCGCTGCGCGCCGCCTTGGTGAAGCGCGCCAGGTGCTCGGGGGACCGGGACGACGCCTCGAGGTCGGCGCGCAGGCGGCGCGCCGCGGTCACCTCGGCGTCGATGTCGACCTCGGTGGTGACCGTGGTGTGCGTGCGGGCGCGCGCCCCGGACGCTAACGCCTCGGTGGCGAGGGTCTCGGTGGCATCGCCCTCGTGGGTGCCGGCCACGTACGCGGTGGACACGGTGACGAGGTGCGTGGGCGACGACCCCGGCTGCCTCGTGGCCCGGGCGTCGGCCACCGCCTCGATGGCGGCCGCCACGCGCGAGGGGCCCAGCAGGTTCACCTCCACGGCGCTGTCGAGGGGGGCGTCGAACGCCACGGTGGCCGCCGAGTGCACGACGACGTCGCAGGAGGCCAGCACCTCCCGGCCGCCGTCGTCGAGGCCGAGGCCCTCGCGGCTCACGTCGCCCGACACCGGCTGCAGCCGGGTGGCCATCTCCGCGGCGAAGCGCTCCCCGAGCTCGGCCCGGAGGCGGTCGAAGCAGTCGTTGCGCACGACCTCGCGCGCCAGGCGGGCGGCGGCGTCGGCCCGGCGGGTGGGCCGGATGAGCACCGCCACCTCGCACCCCGGGACGCTGCGCAGCAGGCGCTCCACCAGGGCGGTTCCTAGGAACCCGGTGGCGCCCGTCACCAGGATGCGCCGCCCCGCCAGGGCGTCGCGCAGGGAGGGCAGGCGAGGGAGGTCGCTGGTGGTCACCTCGGCCACCATCTCTGTCTACCATATGGTAGATGGCAAGGGCGCCCGCCGGTTCGAGCCGGCCACCAGGGTCGGCGGCCGCCGCCCGCGCCGCGGGCACGCAGCGCCCACCGGGGAAGCCCGGGCGCCGGTCGGCACCGGCCCAGGGGGGCACGGCCGACCGCATCCTGGACGCCGCCCTGGCGTCGTTCGGCGCCCGGGGGTACGAGGCCACCTCCCTGGATGCCCTGGCCGAGGGGCTGGGGGTGCGCAAACAGTCCATCCTCTACTGGTTCCCCTCCAAGGAGGTCCTGCTCGAGGCGCTCATCGACCGTTCGGCGGGGGAGCTCGCGGCCGCCCTGGAGGGCTCGTTGGCCGGGGCGGGCTCGGGCTGGTCGCGCGTGGAGGCGGTGGTGCGCTCGGTCTTCCGCCTCGCGGCGCGCCGCCCCGAGCTCCTGGGCCTGTTGCGCGAGGTGGGCCGGCTGGGGCCGCCCTCGGCGACCCGGCTCATGCTCGTCCTCGAGCCGCTCGTGCAGCGGGCGTCGGAGTTCCTCGAGCACGAGATGGACGCCGGCCACATGCGCCGTCACGAGCCGCGCCTGCTGCTCCTGGCCATCTACTCCACCGTGGTGGGCATGATCACCGAGGTCGAGGTGCTGCGCGCCCTGGGGGAGGAGCCCACGGCCCGGTCGCTCGTGCGCCGCCGCCAGGAGATCCTGCGGCTGCTGCGCTCCGCGCTCCTCGTCGACGACGGCCCGCCCCACGCCTCCGGGGTGTCGGCGCCGGTGGCCGATCCTCAGGCGGACGGTGCCGGAGGACGGGGCCGCGGCGGCTTGGGCGGCGTGTAGCGCTTCGACGGCGGCGGGCCCGGCGCCACGGGCTGCTTCCTGCCCCCCTGGCGCGAGCGGCTGCGTTCGCGGCCGGCCGCCACCCCGGCACGCGCGGCGGCCCTGGGGTCGGCCGGGATGCGCCCGCCGCGACTGCCCCGGGCCGCGCCACCGGCGCGCCCGCCGCCCCCTTTCCCGCGGCCCTTGCCCCGGGCGGTCAGCACCTTCTGGTACTTGAAGACGCGCCAGATGAGGTAGCCGCCCAGCGCCCAGAACGGCAGGGCGAACAGGGGAGACCCCATGGCGGTCCCCAGGAACAACAGCGCGAAGCCGATGAGCGAGCGCCGCCGGGTGAAGGCGATCCCCGTCACGGCCGCGCCCAGCACCACGCGCACACCGCCCTCGAGGAGGATGACGGAGCTCGTGGCGTGGTTGGCCTTCCCGACCGCCGGGTTCAGGTGGAACGTGAGGATGGTGAGGACGATCCCGACGACCATCCCCAGGGGGCCGGCGAACAGGACCAGGAACCGCTCGCGGTCGTCGAGCTTCTTGATGCGCTGGGTGATCTCGTCGTCGCTGAGGTCCTCCATGAGGTCGGCCGGGGCGCGCCCCGCCGTGGCGCGTGCGCGGGCCGTCCGGGCCGGCCCGGTGCGCTCCTCGCCGGCCTCCTCGGCGCCAGCACCGTGCTCGGCGCCGGCACCGTCCGCGACGCCGGCGCCGTCGGCGTGTGGGGCGACGTCCTCGTCGGCGGCGGGGTGGGCGCTCGGGCGCTGCAGGGCGGGGAGGGCGGCGAGGAGGCGCTGGCCGATCGTCAGCCTGGGGGGGACGGCGCCCTCGTCGGCCGCCGGGTCATCGTTCACGGTGCACCCAGGCTACCCAGGGCGTGTCGTGGCCCATGACGGTCACGGGGCCCCCGGAGCGTCGACGAGGACCAGGCGCGTGCCCAGGTTGTCCTGGGGGGCGACCTCCCGGGCCGGGCCCTCATCGGCGAGGAGCCCGGGCACCGTTGTCGCCTCGCCCTCCTCGTGTGCGCCGGAGGCGGGAACGGCGAACACGAGATGATGCAGCCTCCCCGGGAGCCGGCCCAGCCAGGCGGCGAGCGCCCGGCCCCCGGTGCCCGGGGCGGCGCCGGCGGGCGCCACCAGGCGCACGGCCAGGGGGCCGCCCCATTCGAGCTCCACGTACTCCCACGAGCCGTCGGTTGCCGCCCCCTGCGCCCGTGTGCGGCCCCCGAGCAACCCGGCGAACAGCGCCAGGCCGGCACCCAGGTCGGCCACGGCGTGGGTGACGCGCAGCAACGCCGCCGGGGGCGTCCGCCTGGCGGTGGGGAAGCCCTCGGGGGCCGGTGACTCCCATCCGTGGGCGGCCTGGGCGAGCTGGACCACGATGCCGGTGGCCTCCCGGGGATGGAGGAACGCCTCCATCCACTCCTCGTGCGACAGGTCGATGCCGACCGGGGAGAAGCCCGCCTGGCGGGCACGATCGATGGCGGCGCGCAGGTCGGGGACCTTGAACGTGAGGTGATGGGGCCCCGGCCCGTGGCGGTCGAGGAAGCGGCGGAGGAACGGGTTGCTCTCTGCCTGCCACGGCTGGAGGATCTCGACGCGCGCCCCGTTGGCGAACCGGAGCTGCGCCGGGCCGAAGCCGACGTTGAGCCCGCCCGAGCTCCACGACCCGCCCAGTTCGACCGCGTAGCGGGGCCAGGCGTCGGGCCAGCGCTCCACGGCCACGGCCACGTGGTCGAGCACCACCGCAGGGATGGGGTCGGTCACGGGTCCAGGTTGCCGTGGGGCGTCGGCGCCTGTCCACATGCGCACGAGGGACGGCGCCGGGGGGTGTGCTACGCGTGGTCCATGGACTTTCGACGCGAGGCCGTGACCGAGCTGGCGGCGCAGGTGCGGGGCGGGGCCCTGGCGGCGCGTGATCTGGTCGCCCACGCGCTGGAGCGCATCGAGGCGCTCAACCCCGCGATCAACGCCTTCGTGGCCGTCGACGGCGAGCGGGCCCTGGAGCAGGCGGGGCGCATCGACGCCCTCGTGGCGCGCGGCGAGGACCCCGGTCCGCTGGCCGGGATCCCCATCGGGGTGAAGGACCTCGAGGACGCCGCGGGCTTGGTCACCTCACAGGGCTCGGCGCTGTTCTCCTCGTCGCCGCCGGCGGAGGCCGACTCGGTGCTCGTGTCCCGGTTGCGGGCGGCGGGGTGCGTGGTGGTGGGCAAGACCAACGCTCCCGAGCTGGGGTGGAAGGCGGACACCGACAACCCGGTGTTCGGCTCGACCGCCAACCCCTGGGACCTGGCGCACAGCCCCGGCGGATCCTCGGGGGGGAGCTCCGCCGCGCTGGCGGCCGGCATGGTGCCGCTGGCCACCGGCTCCGACGGCGGGGGGTCGATCCGCATCCCGTCGTCGTGCTGCGGCCTGAGCGGGATGAAGGCGTCGCTCGGCCGGGTGCCCTCGGGTGGGCGGCGTGGCGCCGACTGGCCCGACCTGTCGACCAAGGGTCCCATGGCGCGCCGGATGGCCGACGTGGTCGCCGCGCTCGAGGTGGCGGTGGGACCCGACCCGTCCGACATCCGATCGCTTCCCCGGCCCGAGGCGTCGTGGGCGGCGGCGCTCGAGGGCCCGCGGCCGCCGGCCAAGGTGGCGTGGTCGCCCACCCTGGGGTACGCGCCCCTCGACCGCGAGGTCCGCGCCGTCTGCGAGCGCGCCGTGGCGACCCTGGAGTCGCTCGGCGCGGAGATCGTCGAGATCGAATCGGTGTTCGACGAGGACCCGGTGCGCGACTGGCTCACCATGGCCGTGTCCTACAACCTGCGCACGCTGGCGCCCTACCGGGGCACCGACGACTGGGCCAAGGTCGACCCGCTGCTCGCCGCCCAGGTGGACTGGGCGGCGGAGAACCTCACGGCGCGCGACCTGGTGGAGGCGCAGGACGGCTGCCACCGCAGGAACCTGGCGCTGGTGGAGCTGTTCCGCGACGTCCGGCTGCTCGTGACGCCCACGTGCGCGGCCCCGCCCCCACCGCGTCACCTCGGGGGCAGCGGCCTCATCAACGGCGAGCCCGACCTCAACTGGGTCCGCTTCACCTATCCGTTCAACCTGACCCGATCGCCGGCCGCCACCGTGTGCGCGGGGCGCAGCGCCGACGGCCTGCCGGTGGGGATCCAACTGATCGGCCCGCAGCACGCCGACCTGGTCGTGATCCGCTCGGCGGCCGCCCTCGAGGCCGCCATCGGCTTCGACGACCTCGCCCCGGTGTGACCCTGCCGGTGGGCACGGTGACGTGCCGTCACCGGGGGCCGACCGCCCGCCGGCGCGCCGGTTGCGAGGGGCGCCACGCGCGTGCGCTGGCAGAGCGCCGCGCCCGGCGATAGCCTGACGGCGCTTCGGCCGCCAGCCGGAGTGGTGCAGGCCCAGCGAAGCCGGTGCGATCCCGGCGCTGTCCCGCAACGGTGATGCCCCTCGGGGACGAGCCCGGACGCCTGTCCTGTGCCAGCGAAACCTGTCCTCGGAGGAAGGGCGGTTCGTTGGACACCTCCACGGTGTCGCAGCGGGCGCACTTCGTCCTCCGCGACCGATGGAGGATGACCAATCATGGTGAGGCGCCCGCTGCGGTGGCTGCCCGCGTGCATCGTGGTGCTCGGGGTCACGGGTGCGGCCTGTGGGACGAGCGCTCCCCGATCGACCGGTGCACCGACCTCGTCAGGCTCGTTCCCGGTGACCATCGCCGCCGCCAACGGGACGGTGCGCATCGCCGCCCGGCCCCGTGCCGTCGTGTCGCTGTCGCCCACGGCCACCGAGATGCTCTACGCCGTGGGCGCCGGCGCGCAGGTGAAGGCGGTCGACAAGGACTCGGACTACCCCGAGAAGGCCCCCCACACCTCGCTGGACGCCTACCAGCCCAACGTGGAGGCAATCGTCGCCTACGACCCCGACCTCGTGATCGTCTCCGGCGACAGCGGCGACCTCAACGAGCATCTGGCCTCGCTCCACATCCCCGTCCTCGAGCTCCCCGCGGCGGCCACCCTGAGCGACGCCTACCGCCAGATCGACGAGGTGGGCGACGCCACGGGGCACCGGGGCCAGGCCTCGGCCGAGGTGGCCAGCATGAAGTCCCAGATCGCCTCGATCGTCGCCCGCGCCCCCAAGACCCACACCCGCTCGACCTACTACTACGAGCTCGACCCCACCTACTTCTCGGTGACGTCGTCCACCTTCGTCGGCAAGGTGCTCGGCCTGCTCGGCCTGCGCAACATCGCCGACGCCGCTCCCGGGGCCGCCGCCAGCGGCGGCTACCCGCAGCTGTCGGCGGAGTTCATCGTGCAGTCGGACCCCGACTACGTCTTCCTGGCCGACACGGTGTGTTGCGGCCAGAGTGCCGCCACGGTCGCCGCCCGGCCCGGCTGGTCGACGATCACCGCCGTCAGGAAGGGACAGGTGGTCAAGCTCGACGACGACGTCGCCTCGCGATGGGGGCCGCGCGTCGTGGTCCTGCTGCGCACCGCCGAGCAGGCGCTGGCCGAGCACGGATCGGGCTCGTGAGCACGACGGTCCCGCCGCCGGCGCGCGCCCTGCCCTCCCGGGCGACGGGCGCGGTGACGCCCGCCCCCGGCGCAGCCGTGCTGGTCCCGGTCTCGGCCCGGCGGCCGGTGCTCGTGGCGCTGGGCGCCCTTGTGGGCGCCGTCCTGCTCGGCATCTCCATGGGGCCCGCCGACCTCTCGCTCCCCGACGCCGTGAAGGTCATCGCCTCGCACCTGCCCTTCGTGCACCTCCACGCCGGGGTGAGCGCCGTGGACGCCGGGATCCTGTGGCAGATCCGCCTGCCCCGTGTGGTGCTCGGCGGGCTGGTGGGCGCCATGCTGGCCGGGGGCGGCGCCGCCTTCCAGGGGGTGTTCCGCAACCCGCTCGCCGACCCCTACCTCCTGGGGGTGGCGGCCGGAGCCGGCCTCGGCGCCACCGTCGTCATCGTGGGAGGGTCGCACCTCGCCGCGCTGCTGCCGGTGGCGGCCTTCGCCGGCGCGGTGGGTGCCGTGACCCTCACCTACGTGGTGGGGGCCACGGTGGGCCGCCAGGGTGCCACCGCCTCGATCGTCCTGGCCGGTGTGGCCGTGGCCGCGCTGCTCACCGCCATGCAGACCTTCCTCCAGCAGCAGCACTCCCAGGACCTCCAGGACGTCTACAGCTGGATCCTGGGGCGCCTGACCGTGGCCACGTGGTCCGACGTCGTCGTCATCCTGCCGTACGTGGCGGTCAGCGCGGCGGTGCTCTTCGCGCACCGCCGGTTGCTGGACGTGCTCCGTGTGGGGGAGCACGAGGCCGACAGCCTGGGCGTGCGCGCCGCGCGCATTCGCATCGTGGTGGTGGCCGCCGCCACCCTGGGCACGGCGGCCGCGGTCGCCGTGAGCGGCCTCATCGGGTTCGTGGGCATCATCGTGCCCCACACCGTCAGGCTGACCACCAACGCCAGCTACCGGGTCGTGGTGCCGGTCTCGATGATCGGGGGGGCCGCCTTCCTCATCCTGGCCGACATCGCCGCCCGCACGGTGTTGTCGCCGGGAGAGATCCCCATCGGGGTGGTCACGGCGTTCGTGGGCGCGCCGTTCTTCCTCTTCGTGCTGCGCTCGCGTCGCATCGGGCGGACGGCGTGATCACCCTGCACGACGTCACCGTCCGCTACGGGCCGCAGTCGGTCGTGGGACCAGTGAGCGAGGTCGTGAGCGCGGGGGAGTGGGTGGGCGTCATCGGCCCCAACGGCGCGGGCAAGACCACGATCCTGCGCGCCGTGGCCCGCCTGGTGGCCTTCGGGGGCGAGGTCCTCCTGGGCGACACGGCCTCCTCGGCGCTCTCGCCCCGGAGCCTGGCCAGGCTGGTCGCCTACGTGCCCCAGCAGCCCGAGATGCCCCCCGACATGAGCGTGGGCCACTACGTGCTGCTCGGCAGGACGCCGCACATCGGCTACTTCGGCGTCGAGACGGCGCCCGACCGCCGGGTGTGCGGCGACCTCCTGGAGCGCCTCGAGCTGGCCGCCCTGGCGCGACGTCCGCTCGCCTCGCTGTCGGGCGGCGAGCTCCAGCGCCTGGTCCTGGCACGCGCCCTCGCCCAGGAGGCGCCCGTGCTCCTCCTCGACGAGCCCACCAGCGCGCTCGACCTGGGCCGGCGGGTCGACGCCCTGGAGCTGGTGGACGCCTTGCGCCGCGAGCGGGAGCTGACGGTGGTGAGCGCCATGCACGACCTCACCCTGGCGGGGCAGTTCGCCGACCGGCTCCTGCTCATGAGCGGCGGCACCGTGGTGGCGGGCGGCAAGCCCGACGAGGTCCTCACCGAGGGTGCGCTGTCGGCCTACTTCGGCACGGGCGTGCGTGTCATGCGCTCCGACGACGGGGACATGGTCGTCGTGCCCCGGCGGGCGCGCTGAGCGGAGGGCGCGGTGACCGACGACCCGCGGGCACGGGCGCGCTCGCTCGTGCTCGTCAACACCGGGCACGGCAAGGGGAAGTCCTCCTCCGCCTTCGGCGTCATGGGCCGGGCGTGGGCCCGGGGGTGGACGGTGGCCGTCGTCCAGTTCGTGAAGGGCGGCAAGTGGAAGGTCGGGGAGAAGAAGCTCGCCGAGCACCTCGGCGTCGAGTGGTCCACCATGGGGGACGGCTTCACGTGGGAGTCGACCGACATCGACGAGACCGCCGCCAAGGCCCGGCACGCCTGGGAGCTGTCCAAGGTCAAGCTGGCCTCCGGGGACTACGACATGCTGATCCTCGACGAGGTCACCTACGCCGTCACCTACGGCTGGGTGGACGTGGCCGACATGGTGCAGGCCATCACCCACCGCTCCCCGCGCACCAACGTCGTGATCACCGGCCGCGACGCCGCCCCCGAGCTGATCGACATCGCCGACACCGTGACGGAGATGCGCAAGGTCAAGCACGCGTACGACCGCGGCATCGGCGCCCGCAAGGGGATCGAGTACTGACGGTGGACCGCACACCAGGACCACTGGAATCGTCGTCAGCCGAGGCCGTGCGGCGCGCCGGGCACCCGGGCCCCGAGCTCCAGCCCCACGGCCCCGACGGCGAGGGCCTGCGCGCCCGGGTGTGGCGCCTGGCGCCCGGCACCCTGGCGGTGTCCTCGGCGCCGCTCGGGGGCGGCATCGGCCCCTGCGGGTGGGTCGTGAACGCCCAGGTGCCCCATTCCTACGACCGGCGCGACCCGGCCGAGCACCTGCGCCGGCTGGCCGCCGGCTACGGCCTGCGCGGGCCGGGCGTGGGGATGCTCACCGCCGTGGACGTGCGCCATATCTGGTCGGCCGAGGACGACGGGGTCGTGGCCGACGTGTCGGTGGGCATCACCTGGCCGACGTGGGCCGCCGCCCCCGACGAGCTCGCCACCGCACCCCTCGGGGCCGCCGGCCCCGCCGTTGCCGGCGCGACGGGCCGGGCGCCGTCGCCGCCGGGGACGATCAACGTCGTGGCCCTCGTCCCGGCGCGCCTGTCGCCCGCCGCGCTGGTCAACGCGGCCATGACCGTCACCGAGGCCAAGGCCCAGGCCCTGTGGGAGGCCGGCGTGGCGGCCACGGGCACGGCGTCGGACGCCGTGTGCGTGGCGTGCCCGGCCGGCGGCGAGGAGGAGCCCTTCGGCGGGCCCCGCTCGCACTGGGGGGCCCGC
>DATJBC010000096.1:0-4481 GCA_035515515.1 Acidimicrobiales bacterium | reverse complement strand
TGATGCCGCCGGCGACCTCCTCGAGCTGGCCGTCAGGGTCGCTTCGGCCGCCCGCTCCGGGGAGCAGCTCGAGGTGTACGTGTCACGCGGGGTGGAGACCGACGTGCGCGCCTACGAGGGCGAGGTCGAGTCACTGTCGTCGGCCGCCACCGCCGGCGTGGGCATCCGCGTCGTGTCGGGGGGGCGCCAGGGCTTCGCCTACGCGGGCTCGCTCGACGAGTCGGTGATCGCTCAGACCCTGGCGGACGCCCGCGACAACACGGCCTTCGCCACCCCCGACGAGCACGTGGGCCTGGCCGAGCCCGACGGCGTGGCGCCCGTCGCCCTCGACCTGTGGGACGACGCCGTGCTGCGCACGCCCAGCGCGGCCAAGGTCGAGATGGCCCTCGAGCTCGAGCGCCGGGCCCGTGGTGCGGACCCCCGGGTCCGCCAGGTGGCCTTCGCCGACTACGGCGACGTCGCCGCCGAGGCGGCCGTGGCGTCCTCGGCCGGGATCACCGCCACGGCCCGGCGCACGGTGTGCAGCCTGGCGGTGGAGGCCATCGCCGGGGCCGACGCCGAGAGCCAGACGGGCGTGGGGTTCAGCGCGGGGCGCGGCCCGGGAGCCCTGGAGCTCGACAAGGCCGTGGACGACGCCGTGGTGCGCGCCACCCGGATGCTCGGCGCCACCAAGGCCCGCTCGGGGCGTTGCACGGTGGTGCTCGACCCCCGGGTCACCTCGACGGTGCTGGCGATCGTGTCGTCGGCGCTGTCGGGGGAGGCGGTCACCAAGGGCCGCTCGCTGTTCGCCGGCAGGATGGGCCAGGAGGTGGGCGCGGCCACGCTGGTGCTCGTGGACGACCCCACCGACGCCCGAGCCTTCGGGGCCGCCACCCACGACGCCGAGGGGCTGGCGTGCCGGCGCAACCTGCTCATCGACGGCGGGGTGCTCCAGGGCTTCGTGTTCGACACCACCGCGGCCCGCCGGGCGGGGACCAGCTCGACGGCCTCGGCGGTGCGCGGCGGCTACGCCTCCACGCCGGTGGCGGGCTGCCGGGCCCTGTCGCTCGCCCCGGGGCCCCTGGGGGCCGACGAGATCCTGGGAGCCGTGGACGAGGCCCTCTTCGTGCAGTCCGTCACCGGGGTGCACTCGGGGGTCAACCCCGTGAGCGGTGACTTCTCGGTGGGTGCCGAAGGGCTCATGGTCCGGGGCGGGGCGCTGGCCGAGCCGGTGCGGGAGGTGACCATCGCCTCCACGCTGCAGCGCATGCTGCAGTCGGTGCTCCACATCGGCGCCGACGTCGAGTGGCTCCCCGGGGTGGCCGCCGGCCAGACGCTCGCCATCGGCGAGATGTCGCTCAGCGGGGCCTGAGGCGCCCCCGCGCCGGGGGCGCCGCTCAGGAGGCGGCGGCCGCCTTCCCCGTGGACCCCGAGCCGGCCTTGTCGGAGGAGGCCTTGGAGTCGGTGCCGCCCGATCCCGAGGACGACTCGGACGGGGTCGACGCGGGGGCCGGGGACGACGCGCCGTTGGCGGAGGCCTCCTTGGCACGCTCGCCAGAGCCGTCGCCGCTGGAGGCGGCCGCCTTCTTGGGCGATGGGCGGCTGTCGGTCTTGTAGAAGCCGCTGCCCTTGAAGACGACGCCCACCGCGCCGAACACCTTGCGCAGCTCCCCGCCGCACGCCGGGCACACCGTCAGCGGCTCGTCCCCGAAGGACTGCACCACGTCGATGTGCTCGCCGCACGTCTTGCACGCGTACTCGTAGGTGGGCATGCGCGGCCTTCGCTCCTTCGGGCCCCCCGGACCCGCTTTGGCACTCACGACCTTTGAGTGCCAAGTCTACCGCCGGGGCACGCGCAAACGCTCACTCCGGGCTCCAGAGGGGCGGCGGCGGTGTTGCCCTAGACTGCGCGCCGTGGTCGACCGGAACCTGACCCACCTCGACCCCCTGGGCGGGGCCCGGATGGTGGACGTGGCCCCCAAGGAGCCGACCCACCGGCGGGCGCTGGCCCGGTGCAAGGTCATGATGGCGCCCGAGACCACGGCCAAGGTCGCCAGCAACGCCATCACCAAAGGCGACGTGCTGGGCGCGGCCCGCATCGCCGGCATCCAGGCGGCCAAGCGGACGCCGGACCTCATCCCCATGTGCCGGCCCCTGCTCGTGGGGGGCGTCCACGTCAACTTCACCATCGGCGACAACTTCGTCGAGGTCGAGGCGCAGGTGGAGACGGTGGACCGCACCGGGGTCGAGATGGAGGCCCTCACGGCCTGCAGCGTGGCCGCCCTCACCATCTACGACATGTGCAAGTCGTCGGACCGCTCGATGAGCGTGGGCGAGCTCGCGCTGTGGGAGAAGAACGGCGGCAGCGTGGGCACCTGGCGGCGCCCGGCGCTCTGAGCCGCCGCCCCAGCGGGGCGGCGCCGCGGTCAACGAAGGCGGAAGCGCTTCTGTCGCCCGCGGGCGATGAGGGTCAGGTCCTTGCTGATGATCTGGGACTCGTTGGCCTCTTCGACGGGCGCCACCCCCGGCACATCGGGAGCGGCTGACAGGATCTCGGTCGCCATCGATGCCGCCGAGCTCATCGGGCGGTCCTCGTCGACCTCGTCGCCCAGCTCGTCGCCGGGACGGTCGGGCTCGGCGGCGAACAGCGGCTCGCTGGAGGCCGCCACCGGCCCCGCCGGCTCGGGCTCGAGGGTGCCGGCCGGCTCGAACGAGGGCACCGCCACGGCGGATGCGCCTGTCGGGTCCGGTGTGGCGGCGTCCACCACGCCCGGGGGCGACGCGGTCAGATCGGGCGCCGCTCGCTCGTCGGGCGCCAACGTCGCCGGGCCTTCCGCGACCGAGCTCTCGAAGGCGTGGGTCGCCATGTCGGGGGCGGTCTCGGCCCCGGTGGACGGCGTCGCAGCGCCCACGGGCGTGGCGTCGGGAAAGCTCCCCACGGGCGGCGCGGGGGGCGGCGGGGGTGGGGAGAGGGTGGGCGCCGGAGGCGGCGGCGGTGTCACCGGGGCTGCCGGAGGCGGCGTCGGGTGAGCCTGCTCGACCACGGGCGGGACCGCCAGGGGGGGTGCGAGGGACGACTGCGGCGGAGCGAGGTCGACCCGCGACGCGGGGGCCGTGGGCTCGGGGGGTGCGACATCGGCGGCCGGCGACGTCGCCACGCGGTCGGCCGGCACGCCGAGGAGGATGTCGAGCACCTCGTCGGCGGACAGGTTGGCGGTGGCGCGGGTGCGGCGGAACGCCACCTTGCCGGCCACACCGGCGATGAGGTCCGGCCGGTGGCCGTTGGTGGCGACCGCGCCGGGGGCCGCAGTGGCCTCGAGGGCGGGCGTTGTGGGCGCGGGCGGCGGAGTCGTGGCGGCCACGACGGCGTCCCACGTCGCCGCGGCCCCGGCGGGCGCGGGAGGAGGCGGGACCGTCGCCGCGTCGGCCGGGGCGCGCGTGGCGGACGCCGACCGGTAGGCCTCGCCGAACTCGGCCGCCAGTACGGCGTCGTAGCCGCTGGGCGTGAGCTCGACGATCGAGGGCCTGGGGCGGGCCTCTTCGTCGGGTGGGGTTGCGTAGGCGGCTTCGGGTGCTTCCGTTGCGAAGAGTGGCTCTGACACCGCTGCGGCTCCGCTCCATGCCGTCGGCACCGACGTCTCGGTGCTGGTCCTTCCACTGTCGGCAGGTGCGGGCCGGGTCTTGAGTTGGTCCTGGCCGTGGCGGGCGGCCCGGGGGGGCCTCGCCCCCAGCACGGCGTCACCGCCGGGGCCGGCGGGCGCGGCCCGGTGGTCGAAGGGCGGGGGTGCCCCCGCACCTCTGGTGCTGCGAGGGCCCGGGCGGGTGGTGCCGCCGGGACCGGTGCCTCCGGCGTGGGTGCGTCGGATCTGGTCGAGGGCCTCGCGCAGCGGCGCCCCGCCCCGGGACGACGCGCGCTCCGACGGCGTCGTCGGGACCGTGTCGACGCCCGCCGACCGACCTTCGCCGCGCTGATCGCTCCCCACCGTCATGCCCGCGCCCTACCCCTCGAGAACCTGCGTCCCCCGTGCTGCCAGGGACATGGGCTCCCACCGCCCGGCGGTCCTCCATGCATCGCGGTCCATCCCGCCCACCGCGCACAACGGGCTCTGCAGGCAGCACAGAACCCCACACGAAGCGTAGTCATTCGACTACGACACAGAAAGTCGAGGTCGGGACGGGTCAGCGGGATGGGTCAGGCGGAGGGTGGGTCGGGGCAGGCGCCGAGCCTGGGGCCTCGGGGCGACCCGCTGCCACCGCCGCCCGGCCCCGCCAGTCGTCGAGGGAGGGGACGCTCAGGCGCGCGCCGCGCTCCGCAGCTCGTCCAGGGACAGCTCGCCGGTGGCCTCGCCCCCGCACTGGGTGCAGTGCTCGACATGGCGCCACGACCGCAGCAGGCGCGTGCCCTCCTGGTTGAGGAGCACCACGAACGACTCGGAGACGGGGTCGATGTCCAACCCGAAATAGGGCCTCCACCCCGTGGAGGCGGGGTGGCTGTCCAAGTC
>DATJBC010000095.1:0-22004 GCA_035515515.1 Acidimicrobiales bacterium | reverse complement strand
CGCTCACCTTGCAGCCCACGGGGTTGTGCACCCCCGACAGGAAGTCCACGTGCGCGCCGTCGAGCTGGCGGGTGCGCTCGCCCACCCACAGCATGTGGGCCGAGCAGTCGTAGTAGTCGCCGGTGAGCGAGTCCATGCGGGTGAGCGCCTCCTCGTAGCCGAGGATGAGGGCGTCGTGACTGGTGTAGAAGTCGACCTGGTGCAGTGACTCCTCGCCCCCGAGGTTGATGCCGCACGCCGCCATGAAGCGCAGGGCCCGGTCGATCTCCGAGGCGATCTGCTCGTAGCGCCGGCCCTCCTCGCTCGAGGCCACGAACTCCTGGTTCCACACGTGCACCCGCGACAGGTCGGCGAAGCCGCCCTTGGTGAAGGCCCGCACCAGGTTGAGGGTGGACGCCGCCTGGTGGTAGGCGGCGGCCAGGCGGCGGGGGTCGGGGACCCGGGCCGCCGCGTCGGGGGCGTCGTCGTTCACCATGTGGCCCCGGAAGGCGGGCAGCTCGACGTCGCCGACCCGCTCGGTGGGCGAGGAGCGGGGCTTGGCGAACTGGCCGGCGATGCGGCCCACCTTCACCACGGGGACCCCCGCGCCGTAGGTGAGGACCACAGCCATCTGCAGGATGACCTTGAGCTTGTCCCGGATGGCGTCGGCCGAGAACTCGGCGAAGGACTCGGCGCAGTCCCCGGCCTGGAGGAGAAACGCCTCACCCGCCGCCACCTGGCCCAGGGCCCGGGTGAGGTGGCGGGCCTCGCCCGCGAAGACGAGCGGCGGGAGCGTGGCGAGCTGCTTGAGAGCCCGCTCGTAGTCGTCCTCGTCGGGCCACTCCGGCTGCTGGGCGGCGGGCAGCTCGCGCCAGCGCTGCGGGGTCCAGACGGTGGGGCTCATGGCCCTACAGCGTAAATGCTGGCCGCCTACGCTCGTGGCAGTGCACGCGGGCGCAGACACAAACGGGCACCGCCCCCCGACCGTGCACGGGTCCCTCGGCATCTTCGGCGGCACGTTCGACCCCGTCCACATGGGCCACCTGGTGGCGGCCACGTGGGCCCGCGAGCGCCTCGGCCTCGAGCGGGTGCTCCTGGTGGTGGCCAACGACCCGTGGCAGAAGGCGGGGACCCGGACCCTCACCCCCGCCGAGGACCGCTTCAAGGTGGTGGAGGCGGCCGTGGCCGAGGTGCCCGGCCTCGAGGCGTCGCGCCTGGAGATCGACAGGGGCGGGCCCAGCTACACCGCCGACACGGTGGACGCCCTGCGGGCCGAGCACCCCGGGCTGCGCCCCTTCGTCATCGTGGGCGCCGACGTCGCCGCCGACATGGACAGCTGGCACCGGGTGGGGGACCTGCGGGAGCGGGCCACCCTGGTCATCGTGGACCGCGGCGGGGTGCCGAGCGGGGAGGACCCCCCGGGCTTCGAGGTGCGCCGGGTGCGCATCCCCGCCCTGGACATCTCGAGCAGCGAGCTGCGCGACCGCCTGGGCCGGGGCGCCTCGGTTGACTTCCTCGTCCCGGGCCCGGCGATCCGTTGCATCCGCCAGCTGAATCTGTACGCTGGCCCCAGATGAGCAGCTGCGCCCCCGTGGTGGTCCCCGCCGCATGAGCGCCTCCGCCGAGCGGACCTCGGCGGACAACGGGCACCCTGTCGTCCCGGAGGCGGCCCTCGTGGCGGCGCGTGCCGCCGACGCCAAGCTGGGGCAGGACACCGTGGTGCTGGCCATGGGCGACCTCCTGGGCGTCACCGACGCCTTCGTGATCACCAGCGGCGCCAACAGGCGGCAGCTGCGCACGATCGTCGAGGAGGTCGAGCGCCAGGTCAAGCTGTCCGCCGGCCGCTCGCCGCGTGCCACCGAGGGGCTGGGCGACCTGAGCTGGGTCCTCATGGACTACGGCGACTTCCTCGTCCACGTCTTCCAGCACGACGCCCGCGCCTACTACAACCTCGAGCGCCTGTGGGGCGATGCGCCGCGGGTACCCGTGCCGGGCCCCGTGGCCGAGGCCGCCGGGGACGACTGAGCCCCACGACGACTGAGCCCCACGACGACGGCGCCCCTCACCGACGGCGCCGGCCCCGGCGGGCGCCGCTCACGCCGGGGCGCCCGCCGTGGGGGCGAAGGGGGCGAACTGGGCGGTGATCGCCACGGGCACGTCGGCGCCGCTCGCCACGGGCACGTCCACGGGCAGTCCCGACAGCTGGAAGGTGACGCCGTTCACCCCGGGGAGCGCCGAGGCGGTGAACACCACCTGGGCCACCGCCTCGATCTCCTGCGTGCCCACCACCTGGCCGAAGGTCCCGCCCAGGTTGACGGTGGCCACGCCGTCCACGATCGCCGTTCCCGGCAGGACCGTGGTGAGGGCGGGGAGGGCGCTCTGGAGGCCCGCGGCCGCCTCGGCGTCGGTGGGTCCCACCGCCAGGGCGCCCACCACCGCCGCGAGGTCCGAGGCCGTCACGGGCACGTCGCGGTCGACGGCCACGAGGTGGCCGTTGGAGCCGAGCAGGTAGATCCGCACGGGCACCTCCACCGGCGACGGCTGCGCGGCGGTCACCGAGGTGGTGGGGGCCGTGGGCTCGAGCAGCCCGAAGGGCACCCCCTGGCGGGACAGCGCGGTGGGCCGGGCGTCCACCGGCACGCCGCAGCCGCTCAGGGCCAGGGCCCCCGCCACGAGCAGGGCGCCGCCCGCCGCCAGCGGGGGGCGGGGGCGCCTCACGACCGGGCCCGGGCCGGGGGGGACGCCTGGTCCCGGCCCTCTTCCTCGCCGTGGGCGGGGGCCGGGGCCGGGGCCGCCGGGTCGGGCCCGGCGGCCCCGGCGGGCAGGTGCGCGGGGAGCTCCACCACGAAGCGGGTCTCCCCGTCGGCGCCGTCCTCCACCCACACCCGCCCGCCGTGCAGGCGGACGTGCTCGGCCACCAGCGACAGGCCCAGGCCCGTCCCGTCGGTGGCGCCCCGCTGGCCGGCGGCCTGGCCCCGGTAGAAGCGCTCGAAGATGTGGTCGCGCTCGCCCGTGACCACCCCGGGGCCCCGGTCGGCCACCACGAACCGCACGGCGCCGGGCGCGGGCTCGACCGCCAGGCGGGCCACGCCCCCGGCGTACTGCTCGGCGTTGCTGACGAGGTTGGTGACGATGCGCTCGAAGCGCCGCTTGTCGACGAGCAGCCGGGTGGCGGCCACGACGGGGTCGATGTCGAGGGGCACCGCCCCGGCCCCGCCGGCGGCGGCCGCCTGGCGGGCGAGCTCGCCCACCTCGACCTCCTCCAGCGACAGCTCGGCCGACCCCGTGTCGACCCGGCTGATCTCGAGCAGCTCGTCCACCATGCGCTGGAAGCGGCGCAGCTCGGCGCCCAGGAGCTCCAGCGCGTGGGCGCTGCGCGCCGGCAGCTCGTGGCGATGGGACTCGAGCACCTCGAGCGAGGTGGCCAGGGTGGTGAGCGGCGACCGCAGCTCGTGGCTCACGTCGGCGGTGAAGCGCACCTCGCGGTCGATGCGCTCCTGGAGGGCGTCGGTCATGCGGTTGAACGACGAGGCCAGGGCGGAGAGCTCGGGGTCGTCCTCGGCCACCAGCCGGGTGTCGAGCTTGCCGCCCGCCACCGTCTCGGCGGCCCGCGACACCTGGGCCAGGGGCCGCAGCGCCCGCCCGCTGGCCCAGCGCCCGATCACGGCGCCCGCCGCCGTGGTGACGAGGGCGGCCCCGGTGAGGGCCAGCGCCAGGATGCGCAGGGTACGGCTCAGCTCGTCGAGGGAGAAGACCTCGAAGTAGGCGGCGTCGATGCTCGGGACGGGCAGGCCCACCACCATCTCGGGGGTGTTGCCCAGGACGAAGTGCTGGGTGGCGGGCGTGCCCGCCAGCACCTCGGAGCGCAGCGCCAGGGGGATGGCGTTCTCGGTCAACGACGCCGAGGTGGCGTACCAGGTGCCGCGCAGCTCGAGGACCGAGCGCGACCCGGGCACGGTGTCCAGCGAGGCCAGCAGCTGGGGCACGTCGGGGTCGACCGAGCGCAGGGTGGAGCGGGCCAGCGAGGCGTTCACGTAGGCCTGGCGCAGGATGGCCGCCTGGCGCTCGTTCAAGATGAACTGCCGGGCGGTGAAGTAGGTGAGGCCCGCCATGGTGGCCGACAGGGCCAGGGCGCCCAGGCCGAAGGTGACCGTCACCCGGGCCCGCAGGCCGAGCTCTCGCCACGGGCGCCGCCGTCGGGGGGGCGGGGCGCTCACGCCCGGGTCCCGAGGCCGCCGTCCCCGGCGCAGCGGGCGCACGTCGCCCCCTCTCAGGCGGCCAGCTTGTAGCCCATGCCCCGCACCGTCAGGATGTGCCGGGGATTGGCGGGATCCGTCTCGATCTTGGTCCGCAGCCGCCGGATGTGGACGTCCACCAGCCGGCCGTCGCCGAAGTAGTCGTAGCCCCACACCCGGTCCAGCAGCTGCTCGCGGCTGAGGACCTTGCCGGCGTTGGCGGCCAGCTCGCACAGCAGCCGGAACTCGGTCCGCGTGCAGTGGACCTCGCTGCCGGCCCGCCGCACGATGCCCTCCTCGGGGCGCACCTCGACCTCGCCGAAGCTGAGCACGTCGTCCTCGTCCATCGAGCGCGACCGCCGCAGCAGGGCCCGGATCCGGGCGGCCAGCTCCTTGGCCACGAAGGGCTTGGTGACGTAGTCGTCGGCACCGGCCTCCAGCCCGGCCACGACGTCGTGGGTGTCGTTGCGGGCGGTGACCATGATCACCGGCACCGTGCTCGTGCGCCGGAGCTGGCGGCAGCACTCGAAGCCGTCGATGCCCGGGAGCATGATGTCGATGAGCACGACGTCGGCGGGCTGCTCGGCGAAGCGCTCGAGCCCGACCTCGCCCGCCCCGGCCTCGTCCACCTCGTAGCCCTCGTCCTCGAGGGCGAGGCGCATCGAGGTGCGGATCCGCTCGTCGTCCTCCACCAGGAGGATCCGGCTGCTCATCGTGGCTCTCTCATCGGCGGTCGGTCGGGAGCGGGCCTCCGGCCGCGGGGCTCGGCCGCCGCAGCGGCCGGGCCGATCAGGCCGACAGCCAGATCTCCGAGGCCCACACCGTGCCCACCATCATGCCGTAGGCGCGGGCCCCCGACGGCGTCGACGGGTTGTTGAAGTTCTGCACCTTGGGCGCGGCCACCACCGCCCAGGTGGCCCGGTCCTGCCAGATGTAGGGCAGGTCCTTGTTGAGCTGTTGGGCCACCTTCCGGTAGGCCTGGGCCCGGACCGAGGGGTCGGTCGAGGTGCGCCCCTGCTGGAGCAGGACCTCGATCTGGGGGTCGTCGTTGCGGGCGAAGTTGGGGGCGATGGCCGTGGGGCCCGTCCCGAAGATCTCGGTGGGGCTCCACCACAGGTAGTTGAGGTCGGGGTCCACCGCCGCGAACTGCCGCCACGACGTGCACTGGTACAGGCCGGCCAGGGCGTTGTTGATCTGGTCGGCCTGCTGGACCTGCTGCAGCGACACCTTGAACCCGACCTGCTCGAGCTGGTTCTGGATGAACTGGACCACCTGCACCGAGTAGGCCGAGGTGCCCGACTGCAAGGTGAACGACACCGGCTTGCCCGTGTCGCGCTCCACCTCCTGGACGAGCTGCCTGGCCTTGGTGGGGTTGAAGGCCGGGTACCCGGCGTCGCCCGACACGAAGTAGGGCGTGTTGGTCACGAAGGGCTGGTTGGTGGGGGTGTTGACCCCCTTGTCGATCACCGTGGAGTACTGCCTGGCGTTGACGGCCATGGCCATGGCCTGGCGCACCCGGATGTCCTTCATGACCGGGTCCATGCAGTTGATCATCACGAAGTTCATGTCGGGCTCGCCCACGATGTGCTTGGCGTCGTCGACGTAGCCGTAGCCGGTGTTGTCCCGGTACTGCAGGATGCTCTCGGGCAGGTCGGTGTGCATGATGTCGATGTTCCCGGCCTGCAGGGCGTTGGACCGCTGTTGGGCGTCGGTGATGGGCCGGTAGGTCACCGAGTCCAGGTACGGCAGGCCCGAGCGCCAGTAGTCGGTGTTGCGCACCGCCGTGAAGTGGTCGTTGGGCTCCCACTCCTTGAAGCGGAACGGCCCCGTGCCCACGGGCTTCTTCGAGCCGTTGGGGTCCGAGATCATGGACGGGGCGATGATGTAGCCGGGCTGGCCCCCGATGCCGCCCGCCAGGTAGGCCGGGAAGGGCACCCAGGTCTGCTTGAGGCTGATGACGACGGTGTCCGACGTGGGGACCGACACGTTGCTCACCGAGTTGAACGTCACACCGAGCAGGTTGTGGATGAAGTGCTCGATGCTCCCCGCGATGGCGGCGCCGTCACAGGGCGTCCCGTCGTGGAAGCGCACGTTGGGCCGGGCCGTGATGGTCCACTGGGAGTAGTCCTCGTTGGGCGTCACGGCCTTGGCCAGGTAGGGCTGCACGGTGCCGTCGGCGGCCAGGATGGTGAGGGGGTCGAAGACGGTGCGGGCGTACTGCACGCCCGTCTCGTCGAAGCGCCCGGTGGCGGGGTCGAACCCCTGCTCCTCGGCCTCCACCCCGAAGGTGAGCGTCCCACCCTTGCGCGGCGTGGCGTGCGAGATGCCGTCCCGGGCCCCGCCCGTGGTGCCCCCGCCCCCGCCGGAGCCGCACGCGCTCAGCGCACCCCCGGCGCCGCCCGCGGCGGCGATGCCGCCCGCGGCGAGCAGGCTGCGGGAAAGGAAGGATCGGCGGTCGATGCGGTCGGCCACGGTCACTACCCCCTTCGGGGCGCTTTCGCAGGATGTCCGCGGGAGGCGCCCTCCACGGACCAGGACAATAGCGTCGCAGCCACGCGCGGACGGGTAGCGTTTGCCCATGGCCTGGGGCCTCGAGGCGTTCTCCCGGTCCCTCGGCGGGCAGTCCCCGGCCACCCGACGGGCCTACCGCGGCGACGTGGAGGCCTTCGTGGCGTGGGCGGCGCGCACCGGCGCCGGCGGCCCCGGGGGCGTCGACCGGATCATGCTGCGCCGGTACCTGGCCTTCCTGGCCACACGGCGCTACGCCCGCGCCACCATTGCCCGCAAGGCGGCCGCCCTGCGCTCTTACTTCTCCTGGCTGGCCCAGCGGGGCGACATCGACGCCGACCCGGCGCGCCGGCTGTCGGCCCCGGGCGGCGCGTCGCGCCTGCCCCGGGTGCTCGACCGCGGCGAGCTGGCGGTGTTGCTCGACGGGCCCGCGCCCGCCGGGGCCCGCGCCGCGCGGCGCGCGCCGTCGGCGCGCGACGCCGCGGTGGCGGCCCGCGACGACGCCCTGCTCGAGCTGCTCTACGGGTCGGGCCTCCGGGTGGCCGAGCTGTGCGGGCTCGACGCCGACGACGTGGACAGCGCCAGACGCCTGGTGTCGGTGACGGGCAAGGGCGGGCGCCAACGGCGCGTCCCCATGCACGACCGCTGCGTGGCGGCGCTGGGGGAGTGGGCGCGGCGCCGCCACGAGCTGGTCAGCGAGGCCTCGCCCCCGGCGGCGTTGTTCCTGAACCGCCGGGGGGCGCGCCTGGGCCCCCGCGACGTGCGGCGGGTCCTCGACCGGCGCTCACCGGTGCCCACCCACCCGCACGCCCTGCGCCACAGCTTCGCCACCCACCTGCTCGACGGGGGCGCCGACCTGCGGGTCGTCCAGGAGCTCCTGGGTCACGCCAGCCTGCAGACCACCCAGGTCTACACTCATGTAAGTAAGGACCGGTTGCTCGCGGTGTACGGGGCGACCCATCCTCGAGCCTAGGAGCGGCGTGACCACGGACGAGGACGGCGGCACCGCACGCCTGTGGGAGGAGTACAAGAAGACGAACGAGCGTCGCCTGCGCGACCAGCTCATCGTCATGTACTCGCCGCTGGTCAAGTACGTGGCCGCCCGGGTGGCGGTCGGCCTGCCCCAGCACGTCGACGGGGCCGACCTGGTGAGCTACGGCATCATCGGGCTCATCGACGCCATCGACCGCTTCAACCCCGTGCGCCAGGTCAAGTTCGAGACCTACGCCATCCCCCGGATCCGGGGGGCGATCATCGACGAGCTGCGGGCCATCGACTGGGTGCCGCGCTCGGTGCGGGCCAAGGCGCGCGCCGTGGAGCAGGCCTACGCGTCGCTGGAGGCGAGCCTGCTGCGCACCCCCACCGACGCCGAGGTGGCGTCGGAGCTGGGGATCTCGGAGCCCGAGCTCCAGGAGATCCTCCGCCAGATCTCCTTCGTGGGCGTGGCCGCCCTCGACGAGGTCTTCATGGTGGGCGGCGACCGCGCCGACCGCACCACGCTGGGCGACACCATCCCCGACAGCACGGCCGGTCCCGTGGCCATGTTCGAGGACAAGGAGTCCAAGGAGATCCTGGCCCAGGCCATCATGCAGCTGGGCGAGCGGGAGCGCACCGTGCTGTCGCTGTACTACTACGAAGGCCTCACCCTGGCGGAGATCGGGGAGATCCTCGGTGTCACCGAGAGCCGGGTGTGCCAGATCCACACCAAGGCCGTCCTCCAGCTGCGAGGCCGCCTGAGCGACCGCTCCCCCGACGGCACCGACACCCGCGGCCGGGGCCGCTCGGGCGGCGGCCGGCGCGGCTCGCGCCCCAGCGTGGCCGCCACGGGCTGACCGGGCCCCGACCCGCTCGGCTACCATGGCCGGCGCCCGCCGCGGCGGCGGGCCCGACACATCCAGAAGCACCCGGTGCGTCCACGGTCGCCGACAGGCGCAGCGCCGGGGAAGACCAACCGATGGGAGGAGCACCTGTGGCCGTCGTGACCACGCGGCAGTTGCTGGAGGCCGGCATGCACTTCGGCCACCAGACACGCCGATGGAACCCGAAGATGCGCCGCTTCATCCTGGGCGAGCGCAACGGGATCTACATCATCGACCTCAAGCGGACGCTCGAGGGGCTCGAAGAGGCCTACGGGTACGTGCGCGACCTGGTGGCCAAGGGCGGCACCCTGCTCTTCGTGGGGACCAAGAAGCAGACCCAGGGCCCCATCGCCACCTACGCCCGGGCCTGCGGCATGCCCTTCGTCAACGAGCGTTGGCTGGGCGGCATGCTGACCAACTTCGCCACCATCTCGTCGCGGGTGGGGAAGCTGCGGGAGTACGAGGGCATGGAGCGCGCCGGTGACTTCGACGCCATGCCCAAGAAGGAGGGCCTGCGCCACCGCCGCGAGCTGGAGAAGCTGCGGCGCAACCTGGGGGGGATCCGCGACCTCGACCGGCTGCCCGACGCCATCTTCGTGATCGACACGAAGAAGGAGCACATCGCCGTCACCGAGGCCAACAAGCTCGGCATGCCCATCGTGGCCGTGGTCGACACCAACTGCGACCCCGACGTGATCACCTACGTCATCCCCGGCAACGACGACGCCATCCGCTCGGGTGCGCTCATGTGCCGGGTCATGGCCGAGGCCGTGATCGAGGGGAAGTGGGTGTCCGACCACCGCCCCGCCCCGCCCGCCCCGCCGCCGCCCCCACCGTCCTCGGCGCCCCGCCGCCCGCCCCGGGCCGCCGGCGGGGCGCCGGCCCCGGCGGCACCCGCCCCCCCGGCGGCCCCCGCCGCGGCCGAGGGCGCCCCGGCCGCCGACAGCGCCGCGCCCGCCGACGGCGCCGCGCCCGCTCCCGAGGCCTCGCCGGGCCCCGGGGGCGCCGCCCCCGCCGGCACCGCGCCGGCGCCGGGCGAGGGCTGAGGCGTGGCCTCCTTCACCGCCCAGGACGTGCAGGCGCTGCGGCGCGCCACCGGCGCGGGGATGATGGACGCCAAGCGCGCCCTGGAGCAGTCCGACGGGGACATGGACCGGGCCCGGCAGTGGCTGCGCGAGCAGGGGCTGGCCGGGGCGGCCAAGCGCTCCGACCGCGAGGCCACCCAGGGGGCGGTGGCCCTGGCCGTGACGGGCAGCGCGGCGGCCATCGTCGAGCTGCGCTGCGAGACCGACTTCGTGGCCAAGGCCGAGAGCTTCGTCAACCTCACCGACGAGCTCGCCCAGCTGGTGGCGGAGAAGGGCGCCGAGGCCACCGTCGAGCGCGCCGAGGACATCGACGAGCTCAAGACCACCCTCAAGGAGAACATCTCGGTGGGCCAGGTCGTGCGCTTCGACACCGGGCCCGACGCCGTGGTGGGGACCTACCTCCACATGCAGGCGGGCCGGGGCGTGAACGCCGTGCTCGTCGAGATGCGGGGCGGCGACGAGGCGCTGGCCCACGACGTGGCCGTGCACGTGGCCTTCGCCCGCCCGTCGTACCTGCGGCGCGAGGAGGTGCCCGCCGAGGAGGTGGCCGCCGAGCGCGCCACCGTGGAGACGATCTCGCGCAACGAGGGCAAGCCCGAAGCGGCGCTCCCCAAGATCGTCGACGGGCGCATGAACGGGTGGTTCAAGGAGCGCTGCCTCCTCGAGCAGGCCTACGCCAAGGACGAGAAGCGCACCATCGCCGACGTCATCGGGGGCGCGGAGATCGTGCGCTTCGCCCAGGTCGTTGTCGGCAGCTGACGTCGCGCAGAGCCGCGCCGCGCCGGGGCCGGCCGACACCGCCGGGACCCCGCCCCGGCTGGGCCGCCGGGTGGTCCTCAAGATGTCGGGGGAGGCGCTCGCCTCCTCGGCCTCCGACGAGACCATCGACGGCGGCGTGGTCGAGCGCTTCGCCCGGGAGATCGCCGTGGCGCGCGCCGAGCTCGACCTCGAGCTCGCCATCGTGGTGGGCGGGGGCAACATCTGGCGGGGGGCGACGGGCGAGGGCCAGGGGCTGGACCGCACCACCTCCGACACCATGGGGATGCTGGCCACGGTGGTCAACGCCTTGGCCCTCCAGGACGCCATCGAGCGCCACGGCCAGCCCACCCGGGTGCTGTCGGCCATCGCCATGGCGGAGGTGGCCGAGCCCTACATCCGGCGCCGGGCCGTCCGGCACCTGGAGAAGGGCCGGGTGGTGATCTTCGGGGCGGGCATGGGCAACCCCTACTTCACGACCGACACCTCGGCCGCCCTGCGGGCCGCCGAGATCGAGGCCGAGGTCCTCTTGAAGGGGACCCACTCGGGCGTGGACGGCGTCTACAGCGCCGACCCCAAGCTCGACCCCGGGGCCCGCCGCTACGACGAGCTGACCTTCATGGACGTGGTCAACCAGGACCTGCGGGTGATGGACCTCACCGCCATCACCTTCTGCAAGGACAACCGCCTCCCCGTGCTCGTGTTCGACCTGATGGGGCCGGGCAACCTCCATCGTGCGCTGGCCGGCGAGGAGATCGGTACGCTGATCAGGTGATGGACGACGAGCTCACCGGGGTGGTGCTCGCCGACACCCGCGAGCGCATGGACAAGGCGGTCGCCCACACCCAGGCGGACTTCGGGGGGGTCCGCACGGGCCGGGCCACGGCCGGCCTCGTCGAGCACCTCAAGGTCGACGTGTACGGCACCGAGGTCGAGCTGCGCACGATGGCCGGCCTGAGCGTCCCCGAGGCCCGGCTGCTCGTCATCTCGCCCTACGACAAGTCGACGCTGTCGTCGATCGAGCGGGCCATCCAGGCCTCGGACCTCGGTATCACCCCCTCCAACGACGGGAACGTCATACGGTTGGCTTTTCCGCCGCTCACCGAGGAACGGCGCAAGGAATTGGTGAAGGTGGTACGGCACAAGGCGGAGGAGGGCCGGGTGGCGCTGCGCAACGTCCGCCGGGCGGCCCGCCACGAGCTCGAGGCGCTCGAGCACGACGGGGACCTGTCCTCGGACGCCCTCGAGCGGGTCGAGAAGGAGCTCGACAAGCTCACCCACGACATGGTGGCCGCCATCGACAAGCTGCTCGCGCACAAAGAGCAGGAGCTCCTCGAGATCTGAGGGGGCCGCTCCAGGAGCTTCCCGGCTGGCGGGAGGGGACGTGGACGATCGAGACGAATACGAGCCGGAGCCCGAGGACGACGTCGAGCCCGTCACCGAGCGGGTGCGCATCATCGGGGCCCAGCCGGCCGGGATGAGCCGGGGCGCCCCCGGCGACGCCGCCGGCGCGGCGCCCGCCGCCGGCGAGGGCCACGACGCCGGGGACGAGGGCGCCGAGGTGCGCGACCAGCTGTCGTTCCCCGCCGTGGGCGGCCTGTCGGAGGCCGACGCCCGTTCGGCGGAACGCGCCACCCACAACGGCGGGGACCCCCTCGAGCCGGGGTCGGCCATCTTCCCCCGCGAGCCCGCCCCCGCCGTGCCCGACATGCCCCACTGGACCGACCCGCCCACCGGGCAGGTGCCGGCCGTGCTCGACCGCCGCGGCGAGGACGACGCCGAGGGCTGGGCGGCGGCGGGGGACACCGGCCCGGCCTGGCGCGAGCACAGCCACGAATGGGAGGACAGCGGGTTCGACCCCTCGCTCCTGGCCGACGAGGAGACGCGGGTGGGCGCCCTGGAGGACAGGCCCCTCGAGGAGCGCCGTCCCTGGGAGTTCGACGACCTGCAGCGCCCCACCGCCGGGGAGGAGCGGCCCGAGGCGGCGCCCGCCGGCGGCGGCGCCAGCTGGTGGGACGAGGACGCGGGCTCGCCGGCGCCCGCCCCCGAGCCGGCCGCCGCGGGTCGGGCCGAGGCCCCCGGCCCGGGCACCGACCCCGAGCACCCGGTGACCTCGATCAGCTCCTCGCCGCTGCGCCTCGGCCCCCGCGACAGCGGGGGCCACCCCGCCCCGGGGCGGGCCCGGCCGCCCCGGCCGCCCGAGCCCGCCGAGGGAGGGTCGGGACACGGCCCCACGCGCAACATGCCGGTGGCCATCGCCACCGGGCTGGGCTTCGCCCTGGTGGCCGTGATCTGCTTCGAGGTCGGCACCGTGGCCACCCTGGTGCTGTCGACGGTCGTGGTGGCCCTGGCCGCGGCGGAGTGCTACGCGGCGTTCCGGGCGCGGGGCCGGCGACCGGCCACCTTCCCGGGGCTGGTGGCCACGGTCATGGTCATGGTGGCCGCCTACGCCAAGGGCGTGGCCGCCCTGCCCCTCGTGCTCGTGCTGGTCGTGGTGACGTCCATGATCTGGTACCTGGTCGGCGCGGAGCGGGGGTCGCCGGTGGAGGGCATCGCCACCACGGTGTTCGGCTTCGCCTGGGTGGGGCTCCTGGGGTCGTTCGCCGCCCTCATGCTCTCGCCCTCGCAGTACCCGCACCGCCACGGCATCGCCTTCGTACTGGGCGCCATCGTGGCCGCCATCGGCGCCGACGTAGGGGCGCTGGCCGTGGGGAGCTGGCTGGGCCGCCACCCCCTGGCCCCCCGGGTGAGCCCGGGCAAGACCTGGGAGGGGTTCGTGGGCGGGGCGGTGCTGTCGGTCGCCCTGTCGGCCGCCGTCACCGGCCAGGTCCACCCCTGGACGGTGCCCAAGGCGGCGCTCCTGGGCGTGGTGGTGGCGGTGGTGGCCCCCATCGGCGACCTGTGCGAGTCGCTGGTCAAGCGGGACCTGGGCATCAAGGACATGGGCGCCATCCTCCCGGGCCACGGCGGGGTCCTCGACCGCATCGACGCGCTGCTGTTCGTGCTGCCCGCCACCTACTACCTCGTCCGGGTGCTCAACCTCGGGTGAGCGTCGGCGGCGACGGGCGCCAGCACCGGGGACCGGCGGTCGGGGGGGACCGGTGAAGGTCAGCCTGGTCGGGTCGACCGGGTCGATCGGGACCCAGGCCGTCGACGTGGCCCTGGCCCACCCCGACCGCTTCACGGTCGTGGCCCTGGCCGCCTGGCGCTCGGTCGACGCCCTGGCCTCCCAGGCCGCCCTCCTGCGGCCCGAGGTGGTGGCGGTGGGCGACCCCGAGGCGGCGCCCGCTCTGGCGGCGGCCGTGCCCCGGGGGACCGAGGTGCTGGCCGGGACCGAGGGGCTGGCGGCGGTGGCCCGGGTGGGCGACGTCGTGCTCAACGCCGTGGTGGGCTTCGCCGGCCTGCCCGTGACGCTGGCCGCCCTGGAGAGCGGGCGCCGCCTGGCGCTGGCCAACAAGGAGTCGCTCATCGCCGGGGCCCCGGTGGTGGCGCGCGCCCGCCGCACCCCGGGGGCCGAGATCGTGCCCGTGGACTCCGAGCACTGCGCCCTCCACCAGTGCCTGCGGGCCGGGAACGGGCCGGCCGAGGTGGCGCGCCTGGTGCTCACGGCCAGCGGGGGGCCCTTCCGGGGGCGGACGCGGGCCCAGCTGGCGGGCGTGAGCGTGCACGACGCCCTGGCCCACCCGACGTGGAGCATGGGCCCCAAGATCACCGTGGACTCGTCCACCCTCATGAACAAGGGCCTCGAGGTCATCGAGGCCCACGAGCTGTTCGGCGTGGCCTACGACCGGATCGCGGTGATCATCCACCCACAGTCGGTCGTACACTCGATGGTGGAGTTCGTGGACGGATCCACCGTGGCCCAGCTCTCCCAGCCCGACATGCGCCTCCCCATCGGCTACGCCCTCGGTTACCCCGACCGCCTCCCCCGCAGCCTGGGCGCCATCGACTGGTCGCGCCTCACCCGCCTCGACTTCGAGCAGCCCGACCGGGGCGTGTTCTCGTGCCTGGCCCTGGCCGAGGAGGCGGGCCGGGCCGGGGGCCTGGCGCCGGCGTGGCTCAACGCCGGCAACGAGGTGGCCGTGGCGGCCTTCCTGGCCGAGCGCATCGGGTGGGCGGCCATCGCCGAGGTGGTGGCCGAGACCCTGGCCGCCTTCGACGGGGCCGAGGCGCACGAGGCCGCCGACGTGGTGGAGGCCGACCGCCGGGCGCGGCGCTGCGCCGAGCTCGCCGTGGCCCGCCGGGAGCGGGCTGCCTGATGGCCCGTCACGCCGGTTCGACCGGCGCCCCGCCCGTGCCCCGCGCCGGCTCGACGGCACCGCCGCCGGGCGACGCCTGGGGCGCGCCGTCCCAAACCGGGCCGCCCCCGGGGGCCTCGCCGCGCGCCGAGCTCGCCCGGCTCGTCGCCGTGGTGGCGGCCGTGGTGCTCGCCTGCGTCGTCACCCACACCACGGCGGTGCTCATCGTGGTGGTGGCGCTCGTGGCCATGATCATGCTGCACGAGCTCGGCCACTTCCTCACCGCCAAGTGGAGCCACATGAAGGTGAGCGAGTACTTCCTCGGGTTCGGGCCCCGGCTGTGGTCGGTGCGGCGCGGGGAGACCGAGTACGGCATCAAGGCCATCCCCGCCGGGGGCTACGTGAAGATCCTCGGCATGACGAGCGCCGAGGAGGTCGACCCCGCGGACGAGCCCCGCACCTACCGGCAGCAGCCCTTCCACAACCGCCTGCTGGTGGCGGTGGCCGGGTCGGCCATGCACGGCGTGATGGCGTTCGTGCTGCTGTGGGGCATGTTCACCTTCATCGGCGCCCAGAACCTGGACATGGTCCAGATCGCCGGCTTCTCGCCGCTGTCGTCGCACGCCGATCCCGCCCGCCAGGCCGGCCTGCGCGCCGGCGACGTCGTGGTGGCGGCCGACGGCACGGCGGTGCGCTCGGTGGGGGGGCTCCAGCAGGTGGTGTCGCACCACGCGGGCGCGCCCGTCACGCTGGACGTCGAGCGCGCCGGGCGGCGCGTCACGGTCGTCGTCACGCCCCAGGCCACCACCGACAAGGCCGACAGCGGCCGGATCGGCGTGGTCATCGGCTACCCCACCGTGCGCAGCAACCCGGCGGTGGCCGTCACCCAGGCGGGCAGCGAGCTCGGCCGCTTCGTGGCGGGCACCGTCACCGGCCTGGCCCACGTCTTCTCCCCGAGCGGCCTGTCGGGCTACGTGCGCGACCTCACCAACCCCAACGCCGCCGCCCAGTCCTCGCAAAACGGGACGCGGGGCCAGTCCATCTACGGCGCGGCGCGCATCGCCGTGCAGGGGGCCGAGGCGGGCCCCACCCAGCTGATCGCGGTGCTCGTCCTCATCATCGTGTCGGTGGGCCTGCTCAACCTGCTGCCCATGCTGCCCCTCGACGGCGGCCACATCGCCATCGCCGCCTACGAGCGCATCCGCAGCCGCCGGGGACGGCCCTACCACGCCGACGTCACCAAGCTCACCCCGGTGGTGGCCGCCTTCGTGCTCCTGCTCGGCTTCATCGTGTTGTCCTCGTTCTACCTGGACATCACGCACCCCGTGAAGAACCCCTTCCAGTAGCCGAGGACGACCCATGGCCCGCGCCACACCCAGCGCCACCCGCCGGCCCACCCGCCAGATCCACGTGGGGTCGGTCGCCGTGGGCGGGGACGCCCCCGTCTCGGTCCAGTCCATGACCACCACCAAGACGGCCGACGTGGAGGGCACGCTGGCCCAGATCTACGCGCTCGCCGCGGCCGGGGCCGACATCGTGCGCTGCACGTGCAACGAGGAGCCCGCGGCGGAGGGCCTGGCGCACATCGTGCCCCGGTCGCCGGTCCCCATCGTCGCCGACATCCACTTCCACCACGAGATGGCGCTGGCCGCCCTGGAAGCGGGCGTGCATGGGCTGCGGCTCAACCCCGGCAACCTCCGCAAGGAGTCCGAGATCAAGCAGGTGGCCCAGGAGGCCAAGGACCGCGGCGTGCCCATCCGCATCGGGGTCAACGCCGGGTCGCTGCACCCGGAGATCTCCAAGCGCTACGGCGGGGCCACCCCCGAGGCCATGGTGGCCTCGGCGGCCATGGAGCTCGGCTACTTCGCCGAGGTGGGCTTCGACGACGTGAAGATCTCGGTCAAGGCGTCGTCGGTCCCGCTCATGATCGACGCCTACCGCCTGGCGTCGGAGACCTTCGACCACCCCCTGCACCTGGGGGTGACCGAGGCCGGGCCGCCCCCCGCGGGGTTGATCAAGGGCACGGCCGGCATCGGCACCCTCCTCTCGGAGGGCATCGGCGACACCATCCGCTACTCGCTCACCGCCGACCCCGTGGAGGAGGCCCGGGCCGGCCGCCAGCTGCTCGAGGCCCTCGGCCTGCGCGAGCGCAAGGGCCTCGACCTCATCGCCTGCCCCTCGTGCGGCCGCGCCGAGATCGACGTCATCGGGGTGGCGCGCGCCGCCCAGGAGGCCCTCGAGTCCCGGCACCTGCCGATCCAGGTGGCCGTCATGGGCTGCGTCGTGAACGGCCCGGGCGAGGCGCGCGAGGCCGACCTGGGCATCGCCGCCGGGCGCCGCCGGGGGCACCTGTTCATCAAGGGAAAGATCGTGCGCGTCGTGCCCGAGGAGGAGATGGTCGCCGCCCTGGTCGACGAAGCCGAGAAGCTCGTCGCCGAGGGCGTCGAGGCGCGGCTGGCGGCGGCCGAGGCGGGGGCCGAGCGCGAGGCGGCCGCCGACCGCGCCGTGCTGCTCGAGGCGCGCGGCGAGGACGCCAACCACAGCGCGGCGCGCGTCGAGCTCATCCGCAGGACCGTCGAGGGCGCCGCCGACGGCACGGCGTCCCCCCCCGCCACCTAGCGGCGCGGGCGTCACGGCGCGCCGAAGACCCAGGCGCCCACGGCCCGCAGCTCGACGGCGAGTCGGCCGGGCTCCGGTAGCGCATCCGCCGGTCCGGGGCGAGCGCCCGGCGCAGCACCAGGTCCAGTTCGGGCGGCTGCACGGGGGGAGGGAACGGGCCGCCGCCGGCCCCCGCCCAGGGCGGCCGCCCCGTCAACGCCCGGTAGAGGGCGGCACCGGCGGCGGAGACGTCCGCCTCCGGGTCCTCGGATGCGCCGTCGGCGGCGGGGGCTCCTCCAGCACCCAGGCGCACGCGCGGGCGGCCGACAGCGGTCCGGCGGCGTCGAAGGCCCGCAGCAGCCCGCCCGGGGTGCCGGTCGCACGCTCCTCGCGCGCCGGCGCGGCCCCGGCGTGGGGGACCGCGCTAGTAGGCGCGCGCCACCACCGCCACCAGGTCGCCATCGGGCCCGCCGTCGTCGGCCGCGGGGAGGCTGCCGTCGGGGCGCATGAGGAGGCGGATCGACAGCCCCGCCGCGTTGAGCGCCGTCTCGCCCTCGTCGCCCAGCGCGGACACCGGCACCACGGCGAAGCCGCCGCGGGCGGCCTCCTCGGCCTCGGCCAGGGTGGCGACCTCGGCGGTGCCCGCCCGGCGGCGCTCGGCCGCCTCGGCCAACAGGGCCCGCTGGGCCTCGTGGAGGGCGTCGGCCACGGCGGCCTCCACCCCGGCCAGGGGGACGGGCGTCTTGGCCCCGCTGTCGCGCCGCACCAGCACGGCCTGGCCGGCCTCGAGCTCCCGGGGCCCCACCTCCAGGCGCACGGGCACGCCCTTGAGCTCCCAGTCGACCACCCGGCGCCCGAAGGAGGAGTCGGTCCGGCGGTCGAGCTCGGCCCGGACGCCGGCCCCGGTGAGCCCCGCCGCGATGGCGGCGGCCTGATCGCCGGTTCCGCCCTCGTCGCGCACGACCAGCACCACGGCCTGGACGGGGGCGAGGCGCGGCGGCACGCGCATCCCGGCGTCGTCGCCGTGGGCCATGACCAGCGCGCCCATGAGGCGCGTCGACGCGCCCCACGAGGTCTGCCACACGAGGGACTCATGGCCGTGCTCGTCGAGGAACGTGGTGTTGAACGCCCGGGCGAAGTTCTGGCCCAGCTCGTGGCTGGTCCCCATCTGCAGGGCCTTGCCGTCGCGCATCATGGCTTCGCACGTCCAGGTGGTCACCGCCCCCGAGAACCGCTCGCGCTCGGTCTTGCGGCCGGCCATGACGGGGACGGCCATGACCTCGACCATGAAGTCCTCGTACACGTCGCGCAGGATGTCGAGGGCGAAGCGCCGCGCTTCGGCCTCCGTGGCGTGCGCGGTGTGCCCCTCCTGCCACAGGAACTCGGTGGTGCGCAGGAAGAGCCGGGGCCGCATCTCCCAGCGCACCACGTTGGCCCACTGGTTGACGCACATGGGCAGGTCGCGGTAGCTCTGCACCCACTTCGAGAAGTACGCGTTGATGACCGTCTCGCTGGTGGGCCGCACCACCACCGGCTCCTCGAGCTCCTTGCCCCCGCCGTGGGTGACCACGGCGAGCTCGGGGCTGAACCCCTCGACGTGGGCCGCCTCCTTGCGCAGGTAGCTCTCGGGGATGAACAGCGGGAAGTACGCGTTGGGCACGCCCGCCGCCTTGATGCGGGCGTCGATCTCGGCCTGCATCCGCTCCCAGATGGCGTATCCGTAGGGGCGGATCACCATGGTCCCCCGCACGGGGCCGTTGTCGGCCAGCTCGGCCTTGGCCAGCACGTCCTGGTACCACTGCGGGAAGTCGGATGCCTGCGGCGGGAGCACGCTGCGGGGGGCCATGGCGCCCAGGATGCTACGACGTCCGGGGTGCGCTCCCACGCCCCGCGGGCCGCCGAGCGCCGCCCGGGGCGCCGATGGGGCCGGGGAGGCGGCTGATATACTTCCGGGGCCGTTCGGTCCGGTCGGAGAGGTGCGTGAAGCGTGGGCGGGGCGCCCACGCTTCTGCTTTCCAGGGCCGCGGCGCTGAGAGGGCCAGGCGCGAGGGAGGTGGACGACGAGTGGACGACGAGCTCTTTCGCCTGCTCGCGTCCGCCGTCACCCCGCTGGGTCTCGAACTCGTCGACGTCGAGCGGCGTGAACGGGTGCTGCGCGTCGTGGTCGACCGCGAGGGCGGCGTGGACCTCGACGCCGTGGCCGACGCCACCCGGGCCGTGTCGGGCGCCCTCGACCGCCACGACCCGGTGCCGGGCCGCTACACCCTCGAGGTGTCGAGCCCCGGCGTGGAGCGGCCCCTGCGGACGCCGGCCCACTTCGCCCGGGCCGTGGGGGAGACCGTCAGTGTGCGCACCCTGGCCGGCGGCCAGGGGGAGCGGCGCGTGACGGGCCGGCTGGCCGAGGCCGACGCCGAGGGCTTCGTCCTCGAGGGCGCCGACATCGAGGGGGGCCGGCGCCGCCTGGCCTACGACGAGGTGCAGCGGGCCCGGACCGTGTTCGAGTGGGGGGCGCACCCCGCGCCGCGGGCGGGGAAGCGCCAGTCCGGTGACGGCACGCGCCTGGCACGCGGCCGGGCGGGCGCCAAGGCGGGGCGGAAGAAGGTGGTGCGGTCATGAGCAAGACCAACTTCGAGTTCCTCGACGCCCTGGGCCAGATCGCGCGCGACAAGGGCATCTCGGTGGAGACGCTGCTCGACGCCCTGGCCAACGCGCTGGTGGCCGCCTACAAGCGGATGCCCGGCGCGGCCGAGGAGGCGGTCGTCACCGTCGACCCCGACTCGGGGGAGATCCGCGTCTACGGGCAGGAGCTCGACGAGGACGGCAACGTCGTGCGGGAGTGGGACGACACCCCCGAGGACTTCGGCCGCATCGCCGCCCAGACGGCCAAGCAGGTCATCTTCCAGCGCATCCGCGAGGCCGAGCGCGACCTCAAGTACGAGGAGTACGCCGGCCGGGAGGGCGACATCGTCACCGGCATCGTGCAGCAGACCGACAACCGCTACACCCTGCTCGACCTGGGCAAGGTGGAGGCCCTGCTGCCTCAGGCCGAGCAGGTCCCCTACGAGCGCTACGAGCACGGGGCCCGGCTGAAGGCCTACATCGTCGAGGTGCGCAAGACCACCAAGGGACCCCAGATCGTGGTGAGCCGCAGCCACCCCGGCCTCGTCAAGCGGCTGTTCGAGCTGGAGGTGCCCGAGATCTCGTCGGGGGTGGTCGAGATCCGCGCCGCGGCGCGCGAGCCCGGCCACCGCACCAAGATCGCGGTGTGGTCCAACGACCCCAACGTCGACCCCGTGGGGGCGTGCGTGGGGGCCCGCGGTTCGCGGGTGCGCATGGTCACCAATGAGCTGCGCGGCGAGCGCATCGACGTGGTGCCCTTCGCGGACGACCCGGTGGACTTCATCCAGGCCGCGCTGCAGCCGGCGCGGGTCCGCGAGGTCCGCCTCGACGACGAGACCGGCATCGCCACGGTGGTGGTGAGCGACTACCAGCTGTCGCTGGCCATCGGCAAGGAAGGGCAGAACGCCCGACTGGCGGCGCGACTGACCGGATGGCGCATCGACATCAAGAGCGAGACCCAGCTCGCCGAGGAGGAGGCCGGCTACGGCGAGGAGTGGGCCGAGGGCGAATGGGTCGAGAACGAAGCGGGGGAGATGGTGTGGCAGCCCGCCGAGGGCGGCGAGGCCGTGTCGGCCGCCGAGTGGTCGCGGGTGGTGGCCGGGGAGGAGAAGACCGGCGACGCCGCGGGCCCCGCCGAGGCGCCCGCGCCGGCCGAGGGCACGTCGGAGGGCGCCTCCGACGCGCGCGCGTCCGCGCCGGCGGAGCGTGCGCAGGCGGAGGCTGGGCCGACAGAGCCTGCGCCGACAGAGCCTGCGCCGGCGGAGGCTGCGCCGACAGGCGCCGAGGCGGACGCGGCGGCGGGGGAGGAGGCACCCGCGGGTGCCGGGGGCGACGAGGCCCCGGGCGGCTGACGCGCCCGGCCCGCGGCGCACCTGCATCGGCTGCCGGCGGGTGGCCGGGCCGGGGGAGATGGTCCGCATCTCCCTGGCCGGCGAGCGCCTCGCGGTGGGCCCGGGGCCGGGACGCGGTGCGTGGTTGTGCCGTGACGCGCCCGGCTGCCTGGAGCGGGCGGCCAAGCGTTCGGCCGTCGGCCGGGCACTGCGCGCCGACGTCGCGCCGGGCATGGTCGAGCGCCTGCGCGTGGCCCTGGGCGGCGCGCCGTCCGGTGGAGGCGGGGTCCAGGTGTGCGAGGATGGTGGGTCGGGCCGCTTCACCGGCCCGCCCCTGAACAAGGAAGAAGGACCGTAGGTACCCGGTGCCCAAGAAGATCCGCGTCTACGAGCTGGCTCGTGAGCTTGGCCTGACCAACAAGGAGGCCCTCGACCTCTGCGTGTCGTTGGGCATCGGCGTGAAGAGCCACTCGTCGTCGATCGAGGACGCCCAGGCCGACCGGGTCCGCCGCAAGGCCGACACCGCAGGGCTGCGCCGCGCCGTGCAGCCCGAGGAGCCCGCCCCACCGCCCAAGGCGCCCCGGGCGGCCAAGGCCGCCCCCCGGCCGGCGCCGGCGGCGCCGTCGCCCGAGCCGCAGCCCGCCGCCGCCGCTCCTGCCCCGGCCGCGCCCGCCCGTCCCCGCCTGGTCACCAGCCGTCCGGCCAGCGAGGTCGCCATCCCTCCGCCCGCCGCCCCCCGTCCCGCGCCGTCGGCCCCCGCCGCCCGCCCGCCGGCGGCGCCTCCCGCCCGCCCCGC
>DATJBC010000094.1:0-13956 GCA_035515515.1 Acidimicrobiales bacterium | reverse complement strand
CGACACGGCCTCGAACGTGGCGCGCACCGCCATGCCGATGCGCACGTCCTCGGGGGCGCACCCCACGACGTTGGTCATGAGGCGGGGGCCCTCCTCGAGGTCGACGAGGGCCACCACGTAGGGGATCTGGTCCCGGAACGGCCGCGCGTAGTTCTGGCGGATGACGGTGAAGCTGTACACCGAGCCGCGCCCGCACGCCTCCTCCCACACCACCGGCCCCCGGCACGCCCGGCAGCGGTCCCGCCCGTAGAGCTGGGGGGTGCCGCAGCGCTGGCAGCGCTGGAGCACGAGCCGTCCCTCGTGGGCGGCGCTCCAGTACGGCTCGGAGTCGGCGTCGGGCACGGGCGCGGGGCGCGGCTTGGGGGGGCGCTGGTCGCCTCCGGCGGGTGGTGTGGCGCGATCGGTCATGGTGCCTCCCGTCCGAGCACGAGCGTGGCGCCCGTGGACAGCATCCCGCCCGTTCCGTGCGCCACGGCCAGCCGGGCGCCCGGGACCTGGGTCGGGCCGCACTCGCCGCGCAGCTGGCGCACCGCCTCCACGATGAGGAACATGCCGCGCATCCCGGGGTGACAGGCCGACAGCCCGCCGCCGTCGGTGTTGGTGGGCAGCCGGCCCCCGACCTCGAGGCCGCCGTCCTCCACGAAGGCGCCCCCCTCGCCCTTGGCGCAGAAGCCGAGGTCCTCGACGGTGAGCACCACGGTGATGGTGAACGAGTCGTAGAGCTGGGCCACGTCGATGTCCTGGGGCGTGACCCCGGCCCGGGCGAAGGCCACCGGCCCGCACTGCGCGGCGGGGGTCACGGTGAGCTCCGGCATGGCCGACAGGTTGAGGTGGTGCGTGGTGGCGTGCGCCGCGCCCAGGACGTAGACGGGCGGCTTTCGCAGGTCGGCGGCGCGCTCCTCGGTGGTCACGACGCACGCCCCGCCGCCGTCGGAGATCACGCAGCAGTCGAGCTTGTGGAGCGGGTCGGCCACCAGCCGCGACGACACCACGTCATCCACGGTGATCGGCTCGCGGTGCTGGGCCTGGGGGTTGGTGGCGGCGTGGCGGCGCATGGACACGGCCACGGCGGCGAGCTGCTCGGGGGTGGTGCCGAACTCGTGCATGTGGCGGCGCGCCGCCATGGCGTAGTTGCCCACCAGGGTGTTGCCCCACAGCGCGTCGTAGACGGCGGGCCCCGGCATGGCTGCCCCACCCCCGCCCCCGGTGCCCAGGCGGCGCCCCATCTGTGACAGCTGGATGCTGCCGTAGGTGACGAGCACGACCTCGGCCGCCCCCGCCTCCACCGCGTAGGCGGCGTGCTCCACCAGCACCTCGAACGACGACCCGCCCGAGTTGGTCTCGTCGAAGTAGATGGGGTGGAGCCCCAGGTACTCGGCCACGCCCACGGCGTACATGGGGAAGAAGCCGGTGGTGGCGAAGCCGTCGACCTCCGCGAAGCTGAGCCCGGCGTCGGCCAGGGCGCGGTCGGCGGCCTGGCCGTGCACGGCGTGCTCGGAGAGGTCGGGGAGCAGCGGGTAGTCGGACGTGGCCACCCCGGCGATCACCGCCCGGCGGCCCTTGGGCGTCGTCACGGCGCCTGCGGCGCGCTGGTCATGGCGCATCCCCTCTCTGTGTCGTGGTCGCTGCGCGTGCTGCGGGGCGGAAGCGGGGCACCGAGACCTCGGGCCCCATGTCCTCCCACACCACCTCGACCGCCATGCCCACGGCCGCCTCGGTGGGCTCCGCCTCCACGAGGTTCGACACCATGCGGGCCCCGCCGGCGTCGTCGAGCTCCACGGCGATGACCGCGTAGGGCAGTCTGTCGGCCAGGGCGGGGATGAAGGCCTGGCGCACGACGGTGTAGGTGTACACCGTCCCGGTCCCGGGCAGCTCGTGCCACTCCGCCTGCTCGCTCCGGCAGGCCGGGCACACCGGGCCGGGGGGATGGCGGGTGGTCCCGCACGCGCCGCAGCGCTGCACCACGAGGCGGTGGGCGGCGGCCGCCTCCCACCACGGCGCCGTCTCGGCGTTGACCGCCGGCATGGGCATCTCGTCGGGGAAGTAGCGCCCGGTCACCGGCGCCCCAGGACCAGCGCGCTGGTGGGGACGCCGGCCGCGCTCGTCACCAGGCAGGTCTCGGCCCCCGCCACCTGGCAGGTGGACTCGCCCCGCAGCTGGCGCACGCCCTCCACCACGTGGTTGAGGCCGTGGATGTAGGCCTCCGACAGGCTGCCCCCGTGGGTGTTGGTGGGCAGCGCCCCGTCGGGCCAGGCGAGGGCGCCGCTGGCGGCCATGGGCCCGCCCTCGCCCCGGGCGCAGAAGCCGAAGTCCTCCAGGCTGAGCAGCACGAGCCCGGTGAAGTGGTCGTAGATCTGGGCCACGTCGACGTCGGCGGGCCCGAGGCCCGCCCGCGCCCACAGGCGGGCCGCCACGCCCGCCGCCCCGGCGCTGGCGTAGTCGTCGTCGGGCATGCCCACGTTGGCGTACTGCCCGTGGCCGAAGCCCCGGGGCGCGCCCTGGGCGCCGGCCAGCAGCGCCACGGGCGCCTTGGCGGTGTCGGCGGCGCGCGCGGCGGTGGTGACGACCACCGCGCAGGCGCCGTCGTTCTCCAGGCAGCAGTCCAAGAGCCGGAACGGCTCCGACACCATGCGGGCCGCCAGGTAGTCGTCCATGGTCATGGGGCGGCCCCCCATGACGGCCCGGGGGTTGCGCGCCGCGTGGCGGCGCGTGGTCACCGCCACGTGCCCCATGTGCTCGGCCGTGGTGCCGAAGCGGTGCATGTGGCGCCGCATGACCATGGCGTAGGCGATGGGCGGGCTGAACATCCCGAAGGGCATGGTGAACGACACGTGCGCCTCGAGCAGGCTGGCCGCCCGCCGCAGGTGCGGCACGCGCGGCGGCCCCGCCCGGCCCGGGGCGTTGCCCGGTCCGCGCCCGAAGCGGCGGAACTGGCCCTGACACAGCGACCGGTACACCACCACCACCTCGGCGGCGCCCTGCTCCACCGCCATGGCCGCGTTGGCCACCGCCGCGCAGGCGCCGCCCCCGCCGGGCAGCCACGACAGCGAGGCGTAGCGCAGTTCGGGCAGGCCGAGATCGGCGGCCATGAACGTCGCCTCGTTGCGGTCCTCGGCGAACGACGCCAGCCCGTCCACGTCGTCGACCGACAGCCCGGCGTCGTCCAGCGCCGCCAGCACGGCCCGCACGGCCAGCTGGTACTCGCTGGCGTCGTCGATGCCGCCCCACTTGGTGTAGCGGGTCTCGCCCACCCCCACCAGGCAGGCGGCCCGGGCCCCGGCGCTCACCGGCCGCCGGTGCCCAGCCACTGGGCCAGCACCTCGTCGGTGTGCTCGCCGAGCAGGGGCGGGCGGCGCGCCATGACCCACGGCGAGGCGTGGGCCACGAAGGGGGCGCCGGGGTAGGTCACGGCGCGCCCCAGCTCGGGGTGCTCGAGCGCGACGAAGTGCCCCCGGGCCCGCAGGTGCCGGTCGTCGAGCACCTCCTCGGGGGAGCGGATCACGCCCCACGGCAGGCCGGCGCCCTGGCCCAGCCGGTAGAGCGTCTCGCCGTCGGCCGTCTCGGCCAGGCGCTTCAGGGCCCGCCACACCTCCCGGTAGTGCTGGGCGCGGTGCACGGGGTCGGCGAACGCCGGGTCCGACAGGGGCCCGGCCACCCCCCGCTCCTCGAGCATGGCCAGCATCCCGGCGAACACGTGCGGCCCCAGGAAGTCGGGGTTGAGGGCGGCCACCTGGCGCCCGTCGGCCGCCGTGAGGGTGGGGTGGGGCCCGCGGCGGTGCACCGTGCCCGAGCACAGGTAGGTCATGAGGTGCCACTCGGTCATGGACGCCGAGCACTCGTGGGCCGAGACGTCGATGCACTGTCCCGCCCCCGACTCCCGGCGCCAGGCCAGCGCCCCCAGCACGGCGATGGCCGCGTAGGTGGCGGCCGTGCGCCACGCCTGCTCGCCGTGGCAGGCGAGCGGGGGGGTGTCGTAGGCGCCGTCGGGGCCCGGCCCGTAGCCGCACGCCGCCATGGACCCCCCCAGGGCCATGAGGACGAGGTCGTCGGCCAGGTAGTCGGCCCACGGCCCGTCCTGGCCGAAGGGCGTCACCGCGCACAGCACCAGGGCGGGGGCGCGCCGCTGCAGGGTGGGCGCGTCGAGGCCCCGGTCGGCGGCCTCGACCGGGCGCAGCGTGTGCACGAGCACGTCCGCCGCGCCGGCCAGGGCGCGCACCGTGTCGTCGTCGGCGACCACGGCCGAGCGCTTCCCCACGTTGTCGGCCCAGAAGGCGAGGCTGCGGTCGGGCCCGGGCTCGTCGTCCACGAACGGGCCCACGTGCCGGGACGGCGCGCCCTCGGGCGGCTCCGCCTTGACGACGTCGGCGCCCAGCCCCGCCAGCAGGCGGCCGCAGTACTCGGCCGACTCGTCGGTCAGCTCCAGGACGCGCACGCCCTCGAGGGGCGCGCCGGTCACGGGGCGCCCCTCACGACAGGGCCCCGGCGGCCCGCAGGGCGGCGATGGCGTCCTCGCCCTTGCCGAGCACGTCGCGCAGCACGGCGTCGGTGTCCTCACCCAGGCACGGCGGCCCCCGGCGCAGGCGCCCCCCGGTGTGGGGGGCGGTGGCCGACATGCGGAAGGGCACGCCCTCGAGCGGCAGCGGCGCCACCTCGGCGTTGCCCAGCGCGCAGTAGTGGCCCCGCGCCTGGAGCTGCGGGTCGCGCTCGAGGCGGTCGGCGGCGTCCTGGACGGCGCCGGCGGGGACACCCGCCCCCTGCAGGAGCGCCATGGCCTCGTAACGGTCGTGACGGCGCGTCCACGCCGAGAGCTCGGCGTCGAGGGCGTCCGCGTTGCGCACGCGGTCCTCGAGCGTGGCGAAGCGCGCCTCGGCCGCCCACGGCGGGTCGCCCAGGGCCCGCACCAGGTTGCACCAGTGCTCCTCGGTGCGGCACGAGATGACCACCCAGCGGTCGTCGCCCGCCGCCGGGTAGGCGCCCGAGGGGGCGGCGGGGGGGTGGAGGCGGCGGTTGCCCATGGGGAACCCCGGCCGCCGGCTGGGGCGGCCGTTCACCGCCGCGTCGAGCAGCAGCGCCCCCGACAGGGCGGTGGCCGGCTCGAGCTGCGAAACGTCGATGTGCTGGCCCTGGCCCGTGCGCCGGCGGTGCACGACCCCGGCCAGGATGGCCACGGCGCCCAGGTAGCCGCCCACGTGGTCGAGGTACGAGAACGACCACCCCGCGGGCGGGCGGCCGGGCATCCCCACCATGAAGGTGAGCCCGGTGAGGGCCTGGGCGGTGGGCCCCATGGTGACGTGCGCGGTGTCGGGGCCCTCGTGGCCGAACCCGCACATCGACACGTACACGAGGTCGGGCCGGATGGCCGCCATCACGTCGTAGGACAGCCCCCAGCGCGCCATGGTGCCCGCCGCGAAGCTCTCGGCCACCACGTCGGACCGGGCCACGAGCTCCTTGAGCAGCGCCAGGCCCTCGGGGTGGCGGGCGTCCACGGTGATGCTCTTCTTCCCGCCGGTGTTGTACTTGTAGAAGATGCCGCCCCGGTTGGCGCTGGGCGCCCCGGTGGCGTTGGCCAGCGTGGCGGCGCCGAACGCCTCGCCGCGCTCCCCGGGCTCGGGCACGAAGGGGGGCATGACCCGGATGGCGTCGGGGAAGCGGGTGCTCTCCACCCGGATCACCTCCGCCCCCAGGCACCCGCAGATCAGCGTGGCCTGGGCGCCGAAGCCCAGGCGCGTGAAGTCCAGGATGCGCAGGCCGTCGAGCGCCATGGGCGACGGCTCGCCCGACCCCCCACCCTGTGGCGTCACGGCGCCGACGATAGTGTTGTTCTCCGACACGCGTGTCAGAGAACGCGACCCGACGGGAGGGGTCATGCAGCTCGAGGACCTGGTGCTCGTCAGCGTGGACGACCACGTGGTCGAGCCCCCCGACATGTTCGAGGGGCGCCTGCCGGCCCGCTACGCCGACCAGGCCCCCTACGTGGACACCCGCGACGACGGCACCGAGGTGTGGCGCTTCGACGGCAAGGAGGCCACCAACATCGGCCTCAACGCCGTGGCCGGCCGGCCCGTCGAGGAGTACGGCATCGAGCCCACCTCCTTCGCCGAGATCCGCTCGGGCTGCTACGACATCCACGACCGCGTGCGCGACATGGACGCCAACGGCGTGCTGGCGTCGATGTGCTTCCCGTCGTTCCCCCAGCTGTGCGGGCAGCTGTTCGCCAAGGCGTCGGACCCGGGGCTGGGGCTGGCCGTGCTCCGGGCCTACAACGACTGGCACATCGAGGAGTGGTGCGGCACCTACCCGGGGCGCTTCATCCCGCTGGCGCTCCCGCCCATCTGGGACCCCGCCGCCATGGCCGACGAGGTGCGCCGCGTGGCGGCCAAGGGGTGCCACGCCGTGTCGTTCTCCGAGAACCCGTCGAAGCTCAAGCTGCCCAGCTTCCACACCGACCACTGGGACCCGTTCTGGTCGGCGTGCTGCGATGAGGGCACCCTCGTGTGCCTGCACATCGGGTCGTCGTCGTCGCTCGTGGTCACCGCCCCCGACGCCCCCATCGACGTCCTCATCGGGCTGCAGCCCGTGAACATCCTGCAGTCGGCGGCCGACCTGCTGTGGTCGCCGGTGCTGCGCACGTTCCCCGCCCTCAAGGTGGCGCTGTCCGAGGGGGGCATCGGCTGGATCCCGTACTTCCTCGACCGCATGGACTGGATCTACACGCGCCATCACCGCTGGACGGGCCAGGACTTCGGCAACCGGCTCCCGAGCAGCGTCTTCGCCGAGCAGGTGGTCACGTGCTTCATCGACGACCCCGCCGGCGTGGAGATGCGCCACCGGGTGGGCATCGACAACATGTGCTGGGAGGTCGACTACCCCCACTCGGACTCGACCTGGCCCCAGTCGCCCGAGATGCTCATGAAGTCGCTCGACGGCGTGCCCGACGGGGACGTCGAGAAGATGACGTACAAGAACGCCATGCGCCACTACCGCTTCGACCCCTTCGCGCACCGTCCCAAGGAGCAGTGCACGGTGGGCGCCCTGCGTGCCGGGGCGGCGGACGTCGACACCACCCCCCGCCCGGGCAACCGCCCGCTGCGTCCCAAGATGACCAAGGCCACCGACCTCACGCGCCACCCGGGCACGAACCGCTGAGGCTCTCCTCTAGCGCATCCACACCTCGCGGATGCTGCCCGCCTCGAACCCCGAGGGGGCGCGGCGCTGGTCCCACATCTCGGCGCAGCTCTCGGCGCAGAACAGCAGCTCGCGCCCGTCGTCGTCGGTGCGGCGCGCCACGGCGGTGGCGGCCGTGAGCGGGATGCGGCACACGGGGTCGGGATGGGAGTCGGGGCCCCGCCGGGGCAGCCCCAGGCGGACGATGTCGATGGGATGCCCGAGCCCGCGCAGGGTGACGGCGGCGGCCTGCTCCACCGTGGCCCACGGGGGCAGCTCGGGGACCACCGCCGGCAGGGCCAGGATCTCCTCGCCCACGGCCAGGTCGCACAGACGGGCGGCCACGTTGACGGCGTGGCCCACGTAGTCGTCCCCCTCGAGCAGGATCACGGTCCCGGTCGTGACGCCACACTTCACCCGGACCTGGTCGGGGGCCGCGTCCACCGCCGCCTTGGTCTCCAGGGCGGCGGCCACGAGCGGCATGGTCTCCACGCTGACGAGCATCGCCCCGTCACCGAGCCACTTGGCGATCCGCACGGCGCGGCGCGAGCAGATGTCGCGCAGCGCGGCCCGGAACACGGCCAGCACGGCCACGGCGTGCTCGTCGCCCTCGGACTCGGTGAGGGCGGTGAACCCCGACAGGTCGAGGAAGGCGAACGTCCTCCGTACCCGCATGCCGTGATGATCGCACCGGCGCCCGGCGCGGGCGAACCCGCCGCCCGCCACCCCCCCTACGGGCGGTCGTGCTCGTCGGCCTCGATGGCGGCCAGGTCCGCCAGGCGCTGGACGTGGCGGTCCCCCTCGAAGCCGGTGGCGAAGAACACGTCCACGATGGCCAGGGCCAGCTCGGGCCCCACGATGCGGGCCCCCATGGACAGCACGTTGGCGTCGTTGTGGAGGCGGGCCAGGCGGGCGGTGGTCTCGTCGTGGCACAGCGCGGCGCGCGCCCCGCGCACCTTGTTGGCCGCCATGGCCTCACCCTGGCCGCTGCCGCCGAGCACGATGCCCCGGTCGGCGGCGCCCGCCACCACGGCCCGGGCGGCGGTGGCGCACAGCCACGGATAGTCGACGGGCTCCTGCGAGAAGGTGCCGATGTCGTCCACGGCGTGGCCGCCGGCGCGCAGGTGACCGGCGACGAGCCCCTTGAGCACGAACCCGGCGTGGTCCGACGCCATGACGACCCGCATGGCCCGCCAGCCAAACATCGCCGGCGCGGGGCTGGCAAGCGGCCCGCCCGCCGGGTGGGGGGGCGGGCCAGCGCCACCGGTGCCGGCGGCGGCGTCCTGCCGGTAGGGTCGACACGGTGAGCCCTCCGGCGACAGACGGCCCGCACGACGGCGCCGCCGCCGAGCACGACGCCGCCGAGGGCGCCCCGCCGCCCCCGGGCCACGTCGACCACGGCAGCGAGGCCGAGATCGACGAGGTCGGCGAGGAGTCGTTCCCCGCCAGCGACGCCCCACCGTGGTGGTCGGGCGACCGCGACGACCCCGACCAGTAGCGACACCGCCGGCCCGTGCGCATCGGCGTCACCGCCTTCCTCACCGACCGGACCATGGCGCCCGCCGCCTTCGCCCGGGCCGCCGAGGAGCGCGGCTTCGATGCCGTCTACGTCCCCGAGCACACGCACCTGCCGGTGTCGCAGTCGGCGCCCCCGGCGCTGGTGGAGGGCGTCCACCGCGAGGACTACGCGCGCAGCCTCGACCCCTTCGTGGCCCTGGCCACGGCGGCGGCGGTGACCGAGCGCGTCCTGCTGGGCACGGGCGTCACCCTCGTGGCCCAGCACGACCCCATCGTCCTGGCCAAGCAGATCGCCACCCTGGACCGGCTGTCGGGCGGGCGGGTGGTGTTGGGCATGGGGTACGGCTGGAACCGCGCCGAGGCCGCCCACCACGGGGTGGACTTCGCCCAGCGCCGGGCGGTGGCGCGCGAGAAGGTGCTGTGCATGCAGGCGCTGTGGTCGATGGAGGAGGCCGCCTTCGAGGGCGAGCACGTCACCTTGGCCCCCTCGTACTCCTGGCCCAAGCCCCTCCAGCAACCGCGGGTCAAGATCCTCGTCGGCGCGGCGGCGGGGCCCCGGCTGTTCGCGGCCATCGCCGAGTACGCCGACGGCTGGATGCCCATCGGGGGCGCCGGACTCGGCGCGGCGATGGGGCCGTTGCGCCAGGCCTTCGCCGACGCCGGGCGCGACCCCGACACCGCCGAGGTCGTGCCCTTCGGGACCGTGCCCGACGAGGGCAAGCTCGAGCACTACGCCGCGCTGGGCTGCAGCGAGGTGGTGCTGCGCATCCCCTCGGGGCCCGAGGGCGAGATGCTCGTCGTCCTCGACGCCTACACGCGCTTCATCCGCCGAAGCGCGTCGTGAGCAGCCTGCCCGCCCGGCGCACGGCGTCGGGGCCCGAGGTCGGCATGTTGAAGATGCAGTACTGGACGCCCGCCGCGGCCAGCTCCTCCACCCGGGCCACGATCTCGTCCTCGCTGCCCACGTCGAAGCCCGCCGCGTCGTCGCCCACCGCGGAACGCAGCAGCTCCCGGGTGGCCGCCGTCTCCTCGGCCGAGTCGGTGATCACCAGCGTGCTGAGCCTGCTGACCGTCACCGTGGCGGGGTCGCGCCCCTCCGCCGCGCAGTGCTCGTGGAGGACCGACACCTTGTGGCGGATCGTGTCGCTGTCGCCGGTGATGTTGCAGTAGTCGGCGTAGCGGGCCACCAGGCGCAGCGTGCGCCTCTCCCCGCCGCCCCCGATGAGGATGGGCGGCCCCCCGGCCTGGACGGGCCGGGGCAGGTTGCGGGCGTCGTGCACGCGGTAGTAGCGGCCCGCGAAGGTGGGGGTCTCGTCGCGGAACATGGCCCGGCAGATCTGCACGGCCTCCTCGAGGCGGTCCATGCGCTCGGGCACCGGGGGGAAGTCCACGCCCAGCCCCTCGTGCTCCACGTCGTACCAGGCGGCGCCGATGCCGAGGATGGCGCGCCCGCGGCTGATGACGTCGAGGGTGGTGACGACCTTGGCCAGGATGGCCGGGTTCCGGTAGGTGACGCCCGTCACCAGGGCGCCCAGGCGGATGCTCGTGGTGCGCGCCGCGAGGCCGCCGAGCAGCGTGTAGGACTCGAACATGGGCTGGGCCGCGCCGCCCAGGGCGGGCAGTTGGTAGAAGTGGTCCATCACCCAGAACGAGTCGAAGCCGCTGTCCTCGGCGGTGGTGGCCAGGGTCGTGACGGCGTCGAACAGCTCGGCGTCGGGCACCCCGAGGGAGAAGTTGGGGACCTGGAGACCGAAGCGCACCGTGCTCAGCCCCCCACCAGCACGACCGAGCGCAGCACCTCGCCGCGCTGCATCCGGCTGAAGGCGTCCTCCACGCCCTCGAGGGGGATGGTCTCGGACACGAACCCGTCGAGGTCGAGCCGCCCCTGGAGGTACAGGTCGATGAGGAGGGGGAAGTCGCGCGAGGGGAGGCAGTCGCCGTACCAGCTGGGCTTGAGGCGCCCGCCCCGGCCGAAGAACTCGATCATGGGGAGGTCGACGCGCATGTCGGGGGTGGGCACGCCCACCTGCACCAGGGTACCGGCCAGGTCGCGGGCGAAGAAGGCCTGCTCCATCACGGCGGGGTTGCCCACGGCCTCGACGCAGACGTCGGCACCGTTGCCCCCCGTGAGGGCGCGCACCGCCTCCACGGGGTCGTGCTGCGAGGCGTCGACGGTGTGGGTGGCGCCGAAGCGCGTGGCGAGCTCGAGCTTCTTGGGGTCGAGGTCGACGGCGATGACGGTGGCCGCCCCCGCCAGGACGGAGCCGGCCACCGCCGCGCACCCCACGCCGCCGCAGCCGAACACCGCCACCGAGTCGCCCGCGCCCACCTCGCCGGTGTACATGGCCGCCCCCAGGCCGGCCATGACCCCGCAGCCGAGCAGTCCCGCCGCCTCGGGCCGGGCCCGGGCGTCGACCGGCGTGCACTGCCCGGCGGCCACGAGCGTCTTCTCGGCGAAGGCGCCGATCCCCAGCGCGGGCGCCAGGGGGGTGCCGTCGGCGCGCGTCATCTTCTGCGTGGCGTTGTGGGTGCTGAAGCAGTACCAGGGCCGGCCCCGCCGGCACGACCGGCAGGTGCCGCACACCGCCCGCCAGTTGAGGACGACGAAGTCGCCGGGCGACACCGACGTCACGTCGGGCCCGACGGCCTCCACCACCCCGGCCGCCTCGTGGCCGAGGAGGAACGGGAAGTCGTCGTTGATCCCGCCCTGGCGGTAGTGCAGGTCGGTGTGGCACACGCCGCAGGCCTGCACCCTGACCAGCGCCTCGCCGGGGCCGGGGTCGGGCACGCTGATGGTCTCGAGCGACACCGGCGCACCCTTGGACGCCGACACCACGGCGCGGACCTCGTGTGCCATCGGCTGGGCACGGTACCCGACGGCGCCCGCCGGGGCGAGGGGTGCCGCTCGGTCGCCCGGGCCCGGGCCGGGGTCAGCCGGCGGCGGCGAACAGCGCGGCGTAGTTGAAGATGCCGGTGACGTAGACCTTGGTGCCGGGTTGGAAGCCCGACTGCCGGATGGAGCTGAGCCCCTGGTAGTAGGCGGCCACCGCCGTGCGGAGGTTGCCGCCGTCGCGCACGGTCAGGTCGTGGAGGTAGGCGGCCGCCATGGCGATGTTGTCGGCGCCCGACCGCGGGTTGAGCGCCGCGTTGTGGAGCAGCGTCGTGCGGGCGTAGGCCACGGTCGAGGGCTCGATCTGGCACAGGCCCAGGGCGCCCGTGGACGACGTGGCCGAGGGCTGCCAGCCCGACTCCCACCAGCACAGCGCCTCGAGGAGGCTGGGCGCGATCCCCGACTGGCTGGCGGCCTGCACGAAGGCGGGCCGCAGCGCCATGCGGTCGGGATGGGAGAGGAGCCCGGCGGGGAGCGGGCCTCCGGGACCCCATCCCGGCGGGAGGGGCGGCGCCGGCAGGGTGAGACGGGTGCCGGCCGCCACCTCGTTGGGGTCGGCGATGTGGTTGGCGGCCACCAGGGCGGCCACCGTCGTGTGCCAGCGCGCCGCGATGGCGCTCAGGGTGTCGCCCCGGCGCACGACCACCGAGCCGGTGGCGGGCCCCGGCGTGCCGGCGGCGGTGGTGGCCACCGGGGAGGGGGCGGAGGGCACCTGCAAGGCGGTGCCGGCCGCCACCTCGTTGGGGTCGGCGATGTGGTTGGCGGCCACCAGGGCGGCCACCGTCGTGTGCCAGCGCGCCGCGATGGCGGTCAGGGTGTCCCCGGGCTGGACGGTGGTGGTGGCCGCCATCGCCGGGGCGCCCGACGCGGCCAGCCACACCCCGGCGGCCACGGGCGCGGCCGCCATGCCGAGGCGGGCGCCCACGCGCCGCTGCCCGGCGCGCCGGTCGCGCCGGCGGCGATGGCGCGGCGGAGCGGTCCGCACCAGGCCGCCGGGCGACAGGCCGGCCAGGACGCTCCTCGGCGCCGCCGTGGCGTGCGCCGCGTGCTGCGTGCTCGTGCGGGGGCGCGGGGCTACTGAGCTTCTTGTGACAGTTGGGGGCACTGATGAGTCATCGGCCCTAGGCCCGGCCGAATGAAGACACTCTTGGGCCAACGGCCGAGGCCGCCTCCCGGGCCCCGGTCACAGGCCCAGCAGCCACTCCGCCACGACCCCTGCGACCTGGGTGTCTCGCCCCCGCAGGCCGTGGTCGCCACCCTCCGTCCACACGTGGGTGACCGGCCCCGTGATGGCCCGGGTGGCCTCCTCGAGCTCCTCCGGCGTGCCGAAGGCGTCCCGGGTGCCGGACACGAAGAGGCACGGGACCGTGATGGCCCCGAAGTGCTCGACGCGCCGACGCTCGGGCTTGCCCGGGGGGTGCAGGGGATAGCTGACGAGGACCAGGGCCGCCGCCGGGAGGCCGTCGGCCACCGCCATCGAGCACATCCGCCCGCCCATGGAGCGGCCGCCGAGGGCCACGCGCCCGGCGGCCACGCCCCGGGCCTCGGCCAGCCGGCGCGCCGCCTCGACCACGCTCGCCACGAGCACCGGCGCCCGGTCGGGCGCCCGCCGTCCCGCCAGGCGGTAGGGGAAGTCGATCCGCTCCACCACGATGCCCGCCGCGCTGAGGGCGTCGTCCATGGCCACCAGGGCCGGCTGGTCGCGTCCGGCGCTCGCCCCCGGGGCGAGCACGAGGGCGTCCACCCGGCGCCGGGCGCGCCGGGGAGCGGGCCGCGCCGCGGGCGGCGTCACGGCGCCGGGCGCACCGGCGCCCCGGGCGCGCCGGGGGCCGCCGCGGGGGCGACGAGACCGGCGCCGGGGACGGCCCGGGCGGCCGGCAGCGTCACCGAGAACCGAGCCCCTCCGCCCGGGGGGCTGTCCACGGCGATGGCGCCGTTGTTCACCTGCAGGAGGCGCTGCACGATGGCGAGCCCCAGGCCGGTCCCGGTGTGCTTGGTGGTGACGAAGGGCTCGAACACCCGCTCGGCCACGGCGCGCTCCACGCCGGGGCCGTCGTCCGCCACGCTCACCACCACGCTGTGGTCGCCCGAGCGGGCCTCGATGCGCACCACCCCGCCGTCTGGCATGGCGTCGTAGGCGTTGGTCACGAGGTTCACGAGCACCTCGGCGAAGTGCCCCCGGTCCACCAGGGGTGTCGCCGCGCCCACGTCGACGTGCACGCGCACGCCCTCGGGCGGGGGCGTCGTCTCGAGCACCTCGTCGACCATGTCCCCCAGGGCGACGGGCTCGGTCACGGGCTGGCGGGGCCGCACGTAGGCCACGAGGTGGTCGATGATGGCGTTGGCCTTGTCGATCTCCCGGTCGGCCATGGTGAGGTGCTGCT
>DATJBC010000093.1:0-2247 GCA_035515515.1 Acidimicrobiales bacterium | reverse complement strand
GCTGCGCCGAGAGGCCGCTCGACAGGGGCGGGACGCGCCGCCACCCCGGCGGGCCGCCCCGCAGCCGAGGGCGGCGGCCCGCGCCGAGGGCGGCGGCCAACGGCGCAAGGCGACGGCGGCGCGCGAGGGTTCCGCGGGGGGAGCCCGCCGCGCCGGACCGGGGCAGGGGCGCTCGGCGGCGTGCGTGCCGGGGCCACGCGACGGTGGGGCGGGGTGGCCCGCCGCGGCGCGCGCGTCCTGGATGAATCGGGTACCGGCCCGGCGGGGGAGCGACGCGACACGCGGCCCGGCGAGCGCGGTGCCATGTCATCGCGGCCCGAACGCCGCGACGAGGTGTGGGAGTTCGAGGGCGTGGTGCAAGGCGGGGTGCGCCGCGCGGCCCGCCCGGGACCGCCCTCGCGCCCGCCGCCGCGTCCCGGGGCGGGCGCTCCGGTCGAGGAGGCCCTGCCGGGCGAGGTGGTGGACGAGCTGGTCGCCGCGGTGGGCAAGGCCCGGGCCCCGAGGCTGGCCGAGCGCCTGGCCGCGGCGGCACGCGCCTACGAGCGCGACCGCTACACCGACGCCCTCCGCATGACCCGGGTCCTCGTGCGCGAGGCGCCCGACGCGCCCGGAGCCCGCGAGCTGCACGGGCTCGTGTGCTACCGGCTGGGGCGCTGGCGCGAGGCGGTCACCCACCTCGAGGCGGCGCGCGCCGCCGGGGACGACCCCAGCCAGATCCCCGTCCTCATGGACTGCCACCGCGCCATGGGCCACCGCAGGGTGGTGGCGGCTCTGTGGGAGGAGCTGCGGGCGTCGTCCCCCCCGCCCGACGTCCTGGTCGAGGGACGGCTGGTGCGGGCCGAGGACCTCGCCGACCGGGGCCAGATCGACGAGGCCATCGCGCTGGTCGCCGGAGCCGGCGGGGCGCGCAACCTGCGGCACCCCGGCGATCGCCATCTCCGACAGTGGTACGTGCTGGCCGACCTCTACGAGCGCGCCGGGGACGTGCCCCGGGCCCGCGACCTGTTCGCCCGGGTGGTGGCGGCCGACCCCGAGCTGGCCGACGCCGCGCTGCGCCTGGGGATGCTCGGCCAGCCCCGACGCGCGCCGCGCTCACGGGCTCGCCGCGCCGTCGCCCCCGGGGGGCGCGGCCCCTCCGGAAGCCGGGCGGGGGAGAGAGCCCCTCGTCGGTAGCATCGGGCGTATGCCTTCGGCGGCGGCCGCCAGCCGGACGGCGGGGTTCGTCGACCTCCGCTCCGACACCGTGACCCGCCCCACGGCGGCGATGCGCACGGCCATGGCCGAGGCCGAGGTGGGCGACGACGGCTACGGCGACGACCCCACGGTCAACGCGTTGGAAGAGGCCTACGCGGCGCGCGTGGGGAAGCCGGCGGCCGTGTACGTGCCGTCGGGGACGATGGCCAACCAGCTCGCCCTGCGCGCCCTGTGCCGGCCCGGCGACCTCGTCGTGGCGGGGCGGCGCCAGCACGTCGTGATCTACGAGGCGGGCGCGGCCGCCGCCAACGCCGGGGTGCAGATCCATCCCGTCGACGACGAGAACGGGACGTTCCCGGCGTCCGAGGTGTCGTGGGTGCTCGAGGCCGCGGGCCATCACCACCCCCGTCCCGGCTGCGTCTGCGTGGAGCACACGCACATGCCGGCCGGCGGCGTGCCGTGGACGCTCGACGCGCTCGAGGCGGTGGTGGCGGCGGGAGGGGGGATCCCGGTGCACATGGACGGGGCCCGCCTGTTCAACGCCGAGGTGGCCACGGGCATCGCCGCGGCGCGCTTCGCGGCCCCGGTGACGACGGTGATGTCGTGCATGTCCAAGGGGCTGTGCGCGCCCGTTGGGTCGCTGCTGGCCGGCCCCGCGGAGGTCGTCGCCCGCGCCCGGGTGGAGCGCCTGCGGCTCGGCGGGTCGATGCGCCAGGCGGGTGTCATCGCCGCCGCCGGCCTGGTGGCGCTGCGCACCATGGTCGAGCGCCTGGCCGACGACCACGCCCGGGCACGCCGGCTGGCCGAGGGCGTCGCCGAGCGCTGGCCGGAGGCCGGTGTGGACCCGGCCCGCGTCCCCACCAACATCGTCGTCTTCCCCCATCCCCGCACGGCCGCGGTGATCGAGCACCTCGAGCGCGACGGCGTCCTGGCGGGCACCATCGCCCCCGGCGTCCTGCGCCTCGTCACCCATCACGACGTGGACGACGCCGGCGTCGAGCGGGCCATGAAATCCCTGGCCAGCGCCCCGTAACGCGCCGGACGGGCTCGTCG
>DATJBC010000092.1:0-21261 GCA_035515515.1 Acidimicrobiales bacterium | reverse complement strand
GCCACCGAGCTCGATCGCGCCCTCGGGTACGAGGCGGCCTACGCGGGGACGTCGTTCGCCACCTTCGACAAGCTCGGCACCCTCCGCTACGGGTCCCCGGTCATGCACGTCGTTGGGGACCGCACCACGCCGCACGGCCTGGCCACGGTGGGATACGACGACGAGGGCGTGGCGGCCCAGAGCTTCGACATCGTGCGCGACGGCGTGCTGGTGGGCTACCAGCTCGACCGGCGCATGGCGGCGGAGAACGGCTACGCCCGCTCCAACGGATGCGCCTTCGCGGACTCGCCCCTGCACGTGCCCATCCAGCGCATGGCCAACGTGTCGCTCCAGCCCGCACCGGGCCCGGGGCCCACCACCGACGAGCTGCTGTCGGGGCTGGGCCGGGGCATCTACGTGGTGGGCGACAAGAGCTGGTCCATCGACATGCAGCGCTACAACTTCCAGTTCACCGGGCAGCGCTTCTACCGCGTCGAGGGCGGGCGCATCGTGGGCCAGGTGAAAGACGTCGCCTACCAGGCCCAGACCCCGGAGTTCTGGGGGGCCCTGGACGCGGTGGGGGGGACGAGCACCTACGTGCTCGGCGGGGCGTTCAACTGCGGCAAGGGCCAGCCGGGCCAGGTGGCCCCGGTCAGCCACGGGTGCCCGGCCGCGCTGTTCCGGGGCATCCGCGTGCTCAACGCCCGGGCCGAGGCGTCCCGGTGACGCCGCCCGGGCCGGGGCGCAGCCGCACGGGCACCGACGACCGGCGGGGCCGTCTCGAGCGGCCCCAGGACGTGGTCGAGCGGGCCCTGGCGACCAGCCGGGCCGACGCCTGCGCCGTGATCGTCGAGGAGATCAGCCAGGCGGAGGTCCGCTTCGCCAACAACACCACGACGACCAACGGGGCGCGGCGCGACCGCCGGGTGGCCGTGGTGAGCTTCCGAGCCGGTGCCGGTGTCGGTGCCGGTGCCGGTCCCGTCGGGGTCGGGCCCACCCGGGTCGGCGTGGCCAGCGGCAGCGGGGACTTCGACCTCGAGGAGCTCGTGCGCACCAGCGAGGCCGAGGCGGAGCGGGCCGCGCCGGCCGACGACGCCGCGCCGCTCGTCGAGCCGGGCGAGCACGCCGGGGAGGGCTTCGACGAGCCCCCCGGGTCCACCTCGCCGGCGGCGCTCGCCGGCGTGGTGTCGGGGCTGGGCGAGGCGTTCGCCCGGGCGCGTGCCGGGGGCAACCGGCTCGCCGGCTTCGCCACCCACGGGGTGGTGACCGCCTACCTGGGCACGAGCACCGGGGTGCGCCTCCGCCACGTCCAGCCGTCGGGGACCATGGAGCTCGTGGCCCGCAGCGCCGACGGCACGCGGTCGGTATGGTCGGGCGCGGCCAGCGACACGTTCGAGGACGTCGACGTGCACGCCTTCGAGGAGCGCCTGGCACGCCGGCTGGCCTGGGCACAGCGCAGCGTCGAGCTGCCCCCCGGGCGCTACCAGGCCCTGCTGCCGCCCGACGCCACCGCCGATCTCATGGTGGCCATGTCCGAGGCCCTGTCGGGGCGCGACGCCGAGGACGGCCAGAGCGCCTTCTCGTCCCCGGGGGGCGGCACCCGGGTGGGGGAGGCGCTGTGCCCCCTCCCGTTCGCGCTGCGCGGCGACCCCGCCGAGCCCGGGCTCGAATGCGCCCCCTTCGTCGTCACGGGCGCCTCCGGCACCGACGTGTCGGTGTTCGACAACGGGGCGCCGGTGTCCGCCACCGATTGGGTCGACGGCGGCCGCCTCGAGCGGCTCCGTTACCACCGGGCCGGCGCGGCCCGCTCGGGCGTGACGCCGACGCCGCCGGTGGGCAACCTCGTCCTCGACCTCCCCGGGGCGACGCAGTCCCTCGACGACATGATCGCCGCCACCGAGCGGGGGCTCCTGCTCACCTGCCTGTGGTACATCCGCGAGGTCGACCCCGTCACGCTGCTGCTGACGGGGCTCACCCGCGACGGCGTCTATCTCGTCGAGGACGGAGAGGTCACGGCCGCCGTCAACAACTTCCGCTTCAACGAGAGCCCCATCGACGTCCTGGCCCGCACGGTCGAGGCGGGGCGCAGCGAGCGGGCCTTGTCGCGGGAGTGGGGCGAGTGGATGAACCGCACCGCCATGCCTCCGTTGCGCGTGGCCGACTTCAACATGAGCTCGGTGAGCCCCGCCACCTGACACCCCGGCACCGGCCCGGGTGCAGGGCACGGCACGAGCACTGCAGGGACGGCCCGGCGCGCTGCTTGCGCACGGGCGGTGGCGGGAGGTGGGCGGCCCCTCAGGAGGCCAGCGCCCCCACGACGTGGTTGATGCAGGCGCACAGGGCGGCCACGTCGTCGGGGTCGATGGCCGGGAACATGGCCACGCGTAGCTGGTTCCGACCGAGCTTGCGGTAGGGCTCGGTGTCGACGATGCCGTTGGCCCGCAGGACGGCCGCCACGGCCTTGGCGTCGACGGCGTCGACGAAGTCGACGGTGCCCACCACGTGGCTGCGCTCGGAGGGTTTCCCCACGAACGGCGTGGCGAAGTCGGACTGCTCGGCCCAGGTGTAGAGGATCTCGGCCGAGCGGTCGCAGCGGCCCGCCGACCACTCGAGCCCGCCGTTGGCGAGCATCCACTCGATCTGTTCGGCGAGGAGCAGCAGCGTGGCCAGCGCCGGGGTGTTGTAGGTCTGGTCCTGCGCCGAGTTGGTCACGGCGATGCCGAGGTCGAGCGAGGCCGGCACGAAGCGCCCGCTGTCGGCGATGCGCGCCACCCGCTCCAGGGCGGCGGGGGACATGAGGGCGAGCCACAGCCCCCCGTCAGAGGCGAAGCACTTCTGGGGGGCGAAGTAGTACACGTCGAACTGGCCCGGGTCGATCCGCAGGCCGCCCGCCGCCGAGGTGGCGTCCACCGCCACGATCGGCGCGCCGGCCGACGCCGGGCGCCGTATCTCCATGGCGACCCCGGTGGACGTCTCGTTGTGGGTGAGGGCGTAGAGGTCGACGTCGTCGGCGGGCAGCGGCTGGGGGTGGGTCCCGGCCGGCGACTCGATCACCTGGGGGTCGGCGAGGTGGGGCGCGGCCTGGGCCGCTGCCGCGAACTTCGACGAGAACTCCCCGAACGACAGGTGCTGGCTGCGCCGCTCGATGAGGCAGAAGGTGGCCACGTCCCAGAAGGACGTGGTGCCGCCGTTGCCCAGGACCACCTCGTAGCCGTCGGGGAGCGAGAACAGCGCGCGCAGGCCGGCGCGCACCCGGCTCACCACGGACTTGACCGGTGCCTGGCGGTGGCTGGTGCCCAGGTACCCCGGGGCCGCCGCGGCGAGCGCGGTGACCTGCTCGGGGCGCACCTTGGACGGGCCGCTCCCGAAGCGGCCGTCGGCGGGCTTGAGGGCGTCGGGGATGGTGATTGGGGCGCTCGTCACGTGTGCAAGCATGGCAGCCATGGCGAGCGGTCGAGAACACGCGGCGGCGCCGCTGGCGACGGCCACGCGGGCCCGCATCTCGGCCCGGATCGGGGCGGTGGCCCCCTCGGCCACCCTGGCCGTCGATGCCCGGGCGAAGGCGCTGCGGGCCCAGGGCCACGACGTCATCGGCTTCGGGGCGGGAGAGCCCGACTTCCCCACCCCCGAGCACATCGTGGAGGCGGCCGTGGTCGCCTGCCGCCAGCACGTCAACCACCACTACACGCCCACGAGCGGGATGCCGGAGCTGCGTGCCGCGGTGGCGGCCAAGACGGCCCGGGACTCGGGCTACGCCGTCGAGGCGTCCCAGGTGCTCGTGACCAACGGGGCCAAGCAGGCGGTGTACGAGGCCTTGGCCACCGTCGTTGACCCCGGCGACGAGGTGCTCGTGCCCGCGCCGTACTGGACGACCTACCCCGAGGCCATCGCGCTCGCCGGCGGGGTGCCCGTTGCGGTCCCGACCGAGGAGCGCGCCGGCTTCCACCTCACGGTGGAGGCCCTCGAGGCGGCCCGCACGGCGGCCACCAAGGTCCTGTTGTTCGTGTCGCCCAACAACCCCACCGGGGCGGTGAGCACCCCGGCGGAGGTCGCCGCCATCGGGCGGTGGGCGGCCGACCAAGGCCTGTGGGTTATCACCGACGAGATCTACGAGCACCTCGTGTACGGCGACCGCGTCTTCACGTCCATGCCCGTGGCCGTACCCGAGCTGTCCGACCGCTGCATCGTGATCAACGGGGTGGCCAAGACCTACGCCATGACCGGCTGGCGGGTGGGCTGGCTCATCGGCCCCCCCGACGTCGTCGGGGCGGCCACCAACCTGCAGTCGCACACCACGTCCAACGTGTCCAACGTGTCCCAGTGCGCCGCGCTGGCCGCCCTGGAAGGCGACCTCGGGGCCGTGGCCGGGATGCGGGCCGCCTTCGACCGGCGCCGCCTCACCATCCACGAGATGCTCAACCGCTGCCACGGCGTGAGCTGTGCGGAGCCCGAAGGCGCCTTCTACGCGTTCCCGTCGGTGCAGGGCCTGCTGGGACGGCGGCTGGCGGGGCGCCTGGTGACCACGTCGGCCGAGGTGGCCGAAGTGGCCGTCGACGAGGCCCAGGTGGCCGTGGTGCCCGGTGAGGCCTTCGGGGCGCCCGGGTACCTGCGCATGTCGTACGCCCTGAGCGACGGGGCCATCGCCGAGGGGGTCACCCGCCTGGGCAAGCTCTTCGACACGGCCGAGTAGCCCAGCAACCGCGTAGCCCGCAGCCGAGCAGCCCGAAGGCGGTCGATCCCATGGCCCGTGTGCTCATCACCGAGAAGCTGGCCGAGCGCGGCCTCGCCGCCCTGGCCGACGCCGGCCACGAGGTCGACGTCCAGCTCTCCCTGGACCCTGCGGGCCTCGTGCAGGCGATCGCCGGCGCCAACGCCCTGATCGTGCGCTCCGCCACGCAGGTCACCGCCGAGGTCATCGAGGCGGGAACCGAGCTGGTGGTGGTGGGACGCGCCGGCATCGGGCTCGACAACGTCGACGTGGAGGCGGCCACCCGGGGCGGGGTGATGGTGGTGAACGCACCGGAGTCGAACGTGCTCTCCGCCGCCGAGCACGCCATGGCCCTGCTGCTGGCGCAGGCCCGTAACATCCCGCAGGCCCACGCCGCCCTGGTGGCGGGGAAGTGGGAGCGCTCGAAGTGGGAGGGGGTGGAGCTGCACGGCAAGACGCTCGGGGTCATCGGCCTGGGGCGCATCGGCGCGCTCGTGGCCCAGCGGGCGCTCGCCTTCGGCATGCGGCTGTGCGCGTACGACCCCTACGTGTCGCCCGACCGCGCCCGCCACATGGGCGTCGAGCTGCTCAGCCTGGAGGAGCTCGTGGCGGTGTCGGACTTCGTCACCATCCACCTCCCCAAGACGGCCGAGACGACCGGGCTCATCGGGGCGGACCTCCTGGCCAAGGCCAAGCCCGGCATGCGGGTCGTGAACGCCGCCCGAGGCGGCCTGGTCGACGAGGAGGCCCTGGCCGAGGCGCTGCGATCCGGCGCGGTGGCGGGCGCGGCGTTCGACGTCTTCGCCACCGAGCCCTGCACCGACTCCCCGTTGTTCGCCTTCCCCAGCGTGGTGGTCACCCCCCACCTGGGGGCGTCCACGGCCGAGGCCCAGGACAAGGCGGGCGTGACCATCGCCGAGCAGGTCAACCTGGCCCTGGCGGGCGACTTCGTCCCGTTCGCCGTCAACGTGGCCGCCACCGAGGTGTCGGAGACCGTCCGCCCCTTCCTCGGCCTGGCCGAGCAGCTGGGCCGGTGCTTCGCCTGCCTCAACGAGGGCCTCCCCGAGCACCTCGAGATCGAGTACCAGGGCGGCCTGGCCGGCACCAACACCTCGATCCTCACCCTGGGGGTCCTGAAGGGCATCTTCGCGGCGGGCACCGAGGAGCCCGTCTCCTACGTGAACGCCCCGCAGCTGGCCCAGGAGCGCGGCCTCGACGTGCGCGAGGCGTCGACGGCCACGGCGCACGACTACGTCAACCTCATCACCTTGCGCTCGCCGTCGCACTCGATCGCCGGCACCCTGTGGGGGCCCCGGGCCGAGGCCCACATCGTGCTGGTGGACGACCACATCGTCGAGGTGCCGCCCGCCGAGCACATGCTGGTGGTGCGCAACGACGACCGTCCCGGCATGATCGGCGTGGTGGGCACCGCCCTGGGCGAGGCCAACGTGTCCATCGACTCCATGAACGTGCACCCCACGCGCAACGAGGGCACGGCCCTCATGGTCCTGGCCACCAACCGTGCCGTGCCCGACGAGACCATCGCCCTCCTGCGGGCGACCGACGGCATCCTCGACATCCACCGCATCACCTGCGTCTGAGGCCCTGTCCTCCCGGAGGCGGGGGCACAGCCCGCCGGGTGCGCACCGGGCGCTTCGACGGCGGGTGCCGCTCTCTGCACGGGTTCGACCACGATTAGCCTGGGCCCATCGACGGCCATCTCGACGGGGGCACGGGCGACGAGGCCCATGTCGTGGAGGCCGCCCGCGGCGGGGACCGGGATGCGCTCGAGACGCTGGTGGCGGCGTACTACGACCGGGTCCACGCCCTGTGCCGGCGGATGCTCGGCAACGAGGCCGACGCCCTCGACGCCACCCAGGACGCCCTGCTGGCGGCGGTGCGGGGCATCGGCCGCTTCGACGGGCGCAGCGCCTTCGGCACGTGGATGTACCGGGTCGCCACCAACGCCTGCCTGGACGAGCTGCGCCGCCGCCGGCGACGGCCCGAGCTGGGTGCGACCGGGGACGTGACGGCGTCGGCCGCCGCCTCGTCGGCCACGTTCGCCCGCTCCATCATGGGCCTGCGCTCGGGTCGGGCCGCGCCGTCGGCCCCCGACTCCTTCCCCGCCGCCTTCCCCGACCCCTTCCCCGAGTCCGTGGCGGTCCGCGTCGACGTGGACGGCGCGCTGCGCGCGCTGCCCACGGAGTTCCGCGCCGCCGTCGTGCTGCGAGACGTGTGCGACCTCCCCTACGAGGAGATCGCCGAGGTGCTGGGGGTGCCGATCGGGACGGTGCGGTCCCGCATCGCGCGGGGCCGGGCCCTGGTGGCGGACACGCTCCAGGGGAACCGCCCCCGCACCCCCGTCGTCGGAACGGAGCGGGAGACCATCCGATGACGAGCCAACCCCCGGGCCACCGGCACCTGTCGGTGGAGGAGCTGTCGGACCGCCTGGACCGCGCCGACGGCGGGGCCGGTGCGGGGCCCGGCGCCGTCGGCGCGCCCGGCGCGACGGTCGTGGCCGGCGCCGACGGTCACCTGGCGGCGTGCGACCGGTGCCGGGCGCAGCTGGCCGCCCTCGAGGGGGCCCGCGCCGCCCTGCGCGCTCCCGTGCCCAGCGCCGACCCCTCGGTGCGCGCCGCCACCATCGCCACGGTGGTGGCGGCCGCCGTGGCGGCGCCGGGTGACGGGCCCGACGGTGCCGGGGCCGAGGGCGCCCCGGCCCCGGCGCGTCCCTGGCCGCCGGAGCCGGCCTCGACCGGGCGGCGCCGATGGGTGGGGGGGATCGGCGCGGCGGCCGCCGTGGCGGCCCTCACGGCCGGGCTCACCCTGGCGGCCCTGCACGGCTCCCCGACCGGCAGCTCATCGGCGTCCCGGGCGGCTCAGGGCACCGGCACGGCATCGGGGCGCATCCCGGCCCCGCACGGCGCGCCCGGAACGTCGTCCGACAAGCTCAGTGCCGCCGCGCCGGACGGTCCGCTGCGCAGCGCCAAGGACGCGACGTCGCCGGGCCGCCCGGTGCCCGACCTCGGCCCGCTCGCCTCGGCCGGCGCACTGCGGGCCGCGCTGGCGCCCGCCCCGGCCCCCCAGTCGGTCGCGCAGCCCGCCGCGCCGTCGGCCAGCGACTCGACGCCGGGCTACTCCGTCGAGACGCCGTCGGGTCAGGGCTCGGCGACGCGGTCCCCCTATTCGGACCCAGAGCGCGTCTTCGGCCCGATCGCCCCGGCGGACGCCTCGGCGTTCCCGCGCTGTCTTTCCGCCGCCTACGGCGCCGTCCACAAGAGCCGCGCCGTCGGCGCCCTCGAGGAGCTGGCCACCGCCCGGTACCGGGGGACGGCCGCCCTCGTCTTCGTATTCTCCGGCTCGGGTGCCGCGCCCGGCGAGGCCGTGGCCGTGGCCCGCGACGGTTGCCGCCTGCTCGTCACGGCCGCCCTCTGAGGCGGGCCCTCGAAGCGATCAGCTCCCGGCGGGCACCCGCGAGCCGTTGGAGGCCGGCCGGTGGGCCGCCGTCGGCACCGGGGGCCACGCGTCGAAGCTGCCCCGCGACGGGGCCGGGACGCCGGGCTCCCCGGCCACCCTGCCCATGACGGCCCTCGCCACCGCCACCACGACGGCGGCCACGAGGGTCGTGACCGCCAACCGGCGCAGCGCTCGCAGGATCCTCACGGCGCCGAGCGTAGATCGTGGGCGAGCGACGAGCACCGCCGCCGCCGTGCCCCCTGGCGTCGAGGCCACGCAGGGCACAACGAGCGCCACCACGCAGCGCGCCCGCAGGGCGTGGCCACAGAGCGCGCCCCGCCCGGGTGCTTGACCTCGAGGGCGCACTTTGGCAGCATGAGGGGACTATGCGTGTGAGCCACGTCTCCGAGACCCTGCTCCTTACCTGACGGCGAGCGCCACATCGCGCTCGCCCATCCGCCCCCTGTGCCCAACGGCCAGGGGGTTTCTTCTTGCGCCGACGAGACGACCACGACGACCGACACGACCGAGACGACCAGGACCCCGAACCCGTGAGACAGCCCCCGTGAGACAGCCCCCGTGAGACAGCAGAGCCCCCGAACGACGAACGCACAGACTGCAGAACGAGAGCAAGGACGACGTCGATGAGCGAGCACCCAGCCTCCCCCGGAGCCGGATCCCACGGGCGCGCCGGTGACCCCGGCCACCTCGTGGTCTTCGACACCACCCTGCGCGACGGCGAGCAGTCGCCGGGCATCTCCCTCGACGCGGCCGAGAAGCTCGAGATCGCCGAGCAGCTGGCCCGGGTCGGCGTCGACTACATCGAGGCGGGCTTCCCGGTTGCCAGCGAAGGGGACTTCGAGGCGGTGCAGGCCATCGCCCGGGTGGTCGGCAACCAGCCCGACGCCCCGGCGATCTGCGGCCTGTCGCGCACGCACCTCTCCGACGTGGACCGCTGCTGGGAGGCGCTGCGCGACGCCGCCCGGGCGCGCATCCACGTGTTCATCTCGACGAGCCCCCAGCACATGGAGCACATGCTCAAGATGACCGAGGCGCAGGTGCTGTCGGAGACGCGCGCCGGCGTGGCCCGGGCCCGGGAGCACACCCAGGATGTGGAGTTCAGCCCCCAGGACGCCACGCGGACCCCTCTCGACTTCATGCTCGAGGTGCTGCGTGCCGCCGTCGAGGCCGGCGCCACCACGCTGAACATCCCCGACACCGTCGGCTACGGCATCCCGTGGGACTTCGGCGCCCTCATCCAGCACATCCGCAAGGAGGTGCCCGGCGACTACATCATGTCGACGCACTGCCACAACGACCTCGGGCTGGCCACCGCCAACACCCTGGCCGGGGTGCAGGCGGGTGCCCGCCAAGTGGAGGTGTGCGTCAACGGCCTGGGGGAGCGGGCCGGGAACGCCGCGCTCGAGGAGGTGGTCATGGCGGTGCGCATCCGCCCCGACCAGTTCCCGGGGGTGACCACCACCGTGCGCACCGAGGAGCTGGCCCGTGCGTCCCGGCTGGTGGCGCGCCTGACCGGCTACCCCGTCCAGTACAACAAGGCCGTCGTGGGGCGCAACGCCTTCGCCCACGAGTCGGGGATCCACCAGCACGGCGTGCTGGCCGACCGCTCCACCTACGAGATCATCGACGCCGCCAGCGTCGGCCAGGTGGGCCGGCAGATCGTGCTGGGCAAGCACTCGGGGCGCCACGCCTTCGCCAACACCCTCGAGAAGATGGGCTTCCACATCCAGGGGGACGGCCTCAACCAGGCCTTCGCCCGCTTCAAGGAGCTGGCCGACCGGAAGGTGGAGATCACCGAGGCCGACCTCGAGGCCATCGTGGCGGAGGAGCTCGGCCAGGACATGGTGGCCGGGTTCCACCTCGAGGCGCTCGAGGTGGTCGGTGGCACCGTGGGCGTGCCCCGGGCCCGCGTCGTGGTCAGCCGCGACGGCGACAAGGTGGAGGCCTCGGCCGAGGGGAACGGCATGATCGACGCCGCCTGCGGCGCCATCCGCAGCGCCACGGGCGTGGAGTCCCGTCTCATCGGCTTCAACGTGTCGTCCGTCACCGGCGGGGTGGACGCCCTCGGCGACGTGGTCGTCCAGCTCGAGGCGGACGGCCTCAAGGTGTCGGGGCGCGGCGTGTCGACCGACGTGGTGGAGGCTTCGGCCCGTGCCTACCTCGCGGCGGTCAACCGCCTGGTGCGCATCCGGGCCCGCAACGAGCAGCGCGCCGTCGAGGTGGGCCCCTAGGCGTGCCCCCGGCCCGGAGGGGGGTTGGCCCCGCCACGCGGCCCGCTCGGCCGATAGCGTCACCTCCCGGAGCCGACGAGAGGGGACTGTGATGTTGAAGGGGTTCAAGAACTTCCTCATGCGGGGCGACGTCATCGTGGTCGCCGTTGGCCTGGTGATCGCGCTGGCGTTCAGCACGTTGGTCAAGGCGTTCACGGACTCGATCATCAACCCGCTGGTGACCAGAGCCCAGGGGAAGAACACGATCGGGCTCGGATGGCAGCTGGGACAGACCGGGAACCAGACCACGTTCATCAACCTCGGGTCGTTCATCTCCGCCGTGATCTATTTCATCGTGTTCATGGCGATCGTCTACTTCCTGATCGTCGTGCCGTACCGCACGATCTCGGCCAGGCGGGGCGTCACCGTCTTCGGTGAGCCTGCGGCCACCAAGACGTGCCCGGCCTGTCTATCCGACGACCTGCCGGCGGCGGCGTCGAAGTGCAGGTACTGCGGCTCCGACCAGCCCGCCACCGCCAGGTAGCGACGTCGGCTACCCGGGGCGCGGTGCTCAGCCCGCCGTGCGCGGGGCCGATCTCAGCTCGCCGTGCTCGGCATCCAGCGCGGCCGGGAGCGCTCGTAGGCGGTGATGTCGTCGGCGTGGCGCAGGGACAGCCCGATGTCGTCCCAGCCGTTGAGGAACCGCTCACGCGTGAAGGGGTCCAGCGGGAACGAGCCCGCCAGCCCGGCGGCGGGGGCTTCGATCGTGCACCGGGTGACGTCGATGGTCACCTCGAGGGCGGGGTCGGCCACCACGGCGTCGAGCAGCGCCCGGCCGAGATCGGGCTCCACCTGCACGGGCAGGAGCCCCTGCTTGGTCGAGTTGTTGCGGAAGATGTCGCCGAAGCGCGGGGAGACCACCGCCTCGAACCCGTAGTCGAGCAGGGCCCACACGGCGTGCTCCCTCGAGGACCCGGTTCCGAAGTTCGGGCCGGCCACGAGGATGGTGGCCCCGGCGTACTGGGGCTGGTTGAGCACGAAGGCGCGGTCGTCGCGCCACTCCGAGAACAGGCCCGCGCCGAAGCCGGTGCGCTCCACGCGCTTGAGCCAGTCCGAGGGGATGATCTGGTCGGTGTCGACGTCCGAGCGGTCCAGGGGCACGGCCCGCCCGGTCACGATGCTGACGGGCTTCACGACGGCGTCACCGCGCTCACGAGAGGTCGTCCGGGGTGGCGAAGCGTCCCGCCACCGCGGTGGCGGCGGCCACCGCCGGGGACACCAGGTGCGTCCGGCCGCCACGGCCCTGGCGTCCCTCGAAGTTGCGGTTGGACGTCGACGCGCAGCGCTCGCCCGGGGCCAGCTTGTCGGGGTTCATGGCCAGGCACATCGAGCACCCCGGCTCGCGCCACTCGAAGCCGGCGGCCCTGAACACGGCGTCCAGGCCCTCCGCCTCGGCTTGGGCCTTGACCCGGTGCGAGCCCGGGACCACCAGGGCCCGCAGGCCCGACGACACGCGCCGGCCGTCGAGCACCACGGCGGCGGCGCGCAGGTCCTCGATGCGGGAGTTGGTGCACGACCCGATGAACACGGTGTCGACGGCCACGTCGCGCATGGGCGTGCCGGCCGCGAGGCCCATGTACTCCAGGGCGCGGCCGGCTGCCTCACGCTCGGCCGGGTCGGCGAACCCGGCGGGGTCGGGCACGGTCCCGTCGATGGGCACCACCTGTCCCGGGTTCGTCCCCCACGTCACGTGGGGGACGAGCGCCGAGGCGTCGATGTGGACCGTCTTGTCGAATGGGGCGCCGTCGTCGGTGACGAGGCCGCGCCAGTCCTCGAGCGCCTGCTCCCACAGGGCTCCCGACGGCGCGTGGGGCCGGCCCTCGAGGTAGGCGAACGTGACGTCGTCGGGGGCGACCATGCCCGCCCGGGCGCCGGCCTCGATCGACATGTTGCACACGGTCATGCGGCCTTCCATGGACAGGGCCCGGATGGCCGCCCCCCGGTACTCGAGCACGTAGCCGATCCCGCCCCCGGTGCCGACGCGCCCGATGACCGCGAGCACGATGTCCTTGGCCGTCACCCCGGCGGGGGTGTCGCCGTCGACCTCGACCGCCATCGTGGACGGGCGCATCTGGGGGAGCGTCTGGGTGGCGAGCACGTGCTCGACCTCGGAGGTGCCCACACCGAACGCCAGCGCCCCGAAGGCGCCGTGGGTCGAGGTGTGGCTGTCCCCGCACACGATCGTCATGCCCGGCTGCGTGAGCCCGAGCTCGGGGCCGATCACGTGCACGATGCCCTGGTTGGCGTGCCCCATGGGGTAGAGGGTGATCCCGAACTCGGCGCAGTTGGCGGCCAGCACCTCGAGCTGGCGCGCCGAGACGGGGTCGGCGACCGGCTTGTCGACGTCGGTGGTGGGCACGTTGTGGTCGGCGGTGGCCAGCGTGAGCTCGGGGTGGCGCACCGTGCGCCCGGCCAGGCGCAGCCCGTCGAAGGCCTGCGGCGACGTGACCTCGTGCACGAGGTGCAGGTCGATGAACAGCAGGTCGGGCTCACCCTCGCCGTGGTGGACGACGTGGCGCTCCCACACCTTGTCGGCCAGGGTCCGGGCCGCCGCGCCGCCCGAGGAGGACACGGCCACGGGGTCAGCCGCCGATCTGGACGATCTCGACCCGCAGCGTGCCGCCGGGCGCCTGGTACTCCACCACGGCCCCCGGGGCCTTGCCCAGGAGGGCCTGGCCCAGCGGCGAGCCGGGGGACACCACGTTGAGCTCGTCGTGGCGCTCCTCGATCGACCCCACGAGGAACCGCTCCACTTCGTCGTCGCCCTCGTAGCGGATGGACACCACCGACCCCGCCGCCACCGTCTCGGAGCTCGCCGCGGCGGCGTCGTCGACCACGACGGCCTTGCCCAGCGTGTGCTGGAGCCGCCGGATCCGGGACTCCATCTTCCCCTGGGCGTCCTTGGCGGCGTGGTAGTCCCCGTTCTCGGACAGGTCGCCCAGGGCCCGGGCCGCCTCGATGGCGCGGGCCACCTCCACCCGTCCCCGGGTGGTGAGGTCCTCGAGCTCGGCCTGCAGGCGGTCGTGGGTGGCTCGGGTGAGGTGCGTGGAGTCCTCGCTCACCTGCCCCAGGGTACCGGCTCGGTCGGGGCCGTCCCCCGAGGCGCCCGGGCGGGGGCGTGGTTGACGTCCCTGGTCACGGCGGGGGAGACTGGATGTCCCATGAGAGCCCTGAGCGCACCCGTAATCGTCATCGCCTAGGCGCACACCTCCAACCAGGTGCGCGCCTCCGACCGTCCACTAGGTGGGCGGTTTTTCTTTTCCCGGACAGGCGTCGCCCGACCCGAGGTGTCCCCGGCCCTGAAGCCCCGATCCGCGAAGCCCCGATGAGCCCGAGACCCGAGAACCGCAGATGAGCCCCGACAGGACCCACCAGGTCGCCGTGATCGGCGGCGACGGCATCGGCCCCGAGGTCGTGGCCGAGGCCCTCAAGGTGGCCGCCGCCGCCGGCGTCAGCCTCGACACGACGGAGTTCGAGCTGGGCGCCGCCCACTACCTGCGCACCGGGGAGGTCCTCTCCGACGAGACCCTGGCCGCCCTGCGGGGCTACGACGCCATCCTGCTCGGGGCCGTCGGGCCGCCCGTGGGCTCCACCGACGTGCCGTCCGGGCTCCTCGAGCGGGGCCTGCTGCTGCGCCTGCGCTTCGAGCTCGACCTCTTCGTCAACGTGCGCCCCTTCGTGGGGACGCCCGGTTCGCTGGCGCCGGACTGCGACTTCGTGGTGGTGCGCGAGAACACCGAGGGCTCCTACGCCGGAGAGGGGGGCGTGCTCCGCAAAGGCACCCCCCACGAGGTGGCCACCCAGGGCTCGGTCAACACGCGCATGGGCGTGGAGCGCTGTGTGCGGTTCGCGTTCGAGCTGGCCGACCGCCGCCCGGCCCGCCACCTGACCCTGGTGCACAAGACCAACGTGCTCACCTTCGCCGGCGACCTGTGGCAGCGGGCGGTCGACGAGGTGGCCCTCGAGTTCCCCGGCGTGCGCTGCGACTACAACCACGTGGACGCTGCCTGCATCTACATGGTGGAGCAGCCCGGCCGCTACGACGTCGTCGTCACCGACAACCTCTTCGGCGACATCCTCACCGACCTCGCGGGCGCCGTCGCTGGCGGGATCGGGTTCGCGGCGTCGGCCAACCTCAACCCGCTGCGCACGGGCCCCTCGCTGTTCGAGCCCGTCCACGGGGCGGCCCACGACATCGCCGGCACCGGTACGGCGAACCCCCTGGCTGCCGTCAAGTCGATGTCGATGATGCTCGAGCACCTCGGTGAGACCGACGCCGCCGAACGCGTGGCCAAGGCCGTCGCCGACCACATCGCCGCCACTGAGGGCGGCGGCGCCCGCACCCCGCTGTCCACCGTCGCCGTCGGCGATGCCATTGCAGAAAGGCTCTGACCGTGCCCATCACCCCGACCGAGAAGATCTGGCTCGACGGCGAGCTCGTCGACTGGGACGAGGCGCGCATCCACGTGCTCACGCACTCGCTGCACTACGGGTCGGGCGTGTTCGAGGGCATCCGCGCCTACCCCACCAGCAGGGGCGTGGCGGTGTTCCGGCTCACGGACCACATCTCCCGGCTCTTCAACTCGGCCAAGGTCTTCCTCATCGACATCCCCTACAGCCCGGCCGACCTGGTGGCGGCGTGCAAGCAGGTGGTGCGGGTGAACGGTCTCGAGCAGGGGTGCTACCTGCGGCCGATCGTGTACCTCGGCTACGGCGAGATGGGCCTCAACCCGCTGCCGTGCCCCGTCAGCGTGGCCATCGCCGCCTGGCCGTGGGGCACCTACCTCGGTGACGAGGGGGTGGCCAACGGCATCCGGCTGAAGGTGTCGTCCTGGCAGCGCCACGACCCCAATGCCGTGCCCACCGCGGCCAAGGGCACGGGCATGTACGTGAACTCCTCGCTCGCCAAGGTGGAGGCGCTCAAGGCTGGCTACGACGAGGCGGTGCTGCTGGCGCACGACGGGCGCATCTCGGAGTGCACGGGCGAGAACATCTTCATCGTGCGGGGCGGGCGCCTCCTCACCCCTCCCACGTCTGAGTCGAGCGCGCTGGAGGGCATCACCCAGGACTCGGTGTGGGCCATCGCCACCGACCTCGGCTACGAGGTGTGCACCGAGGCGCTCATCCGCACCGACCTCTACACCGCCGACGAGGCCTTCCTGTGCGGCACGGCGGCCGAGGTGGTGCCCATCCGTGAAGTCGACGACCGCCCGGTGGGGTCGGGACGGCCCGGCCCCGTCACCAAGCAGATCCAGGACACCTACTTCGCCACCGTGCGGGGCGAGGTCGACCGCTACAAGGAGTGGCTCGAGCATGTCGAGTGAGCCGGCGCGGCGGGACGCCGCACGGGGCGGCCGTGGTGGCCGGGGCGGTCGCGGTGGCCACCGCCACGGCGCCGACAGCCACGGGTTCGACCTGCCCCCCCTCCCCGAGGCCGTCGACATCTTCGACACCACCCTGCGGGACGGCTCGCAGCAGGAGGGCCTGTCGCTGACGGTGGACGACAAGCTCCGGGTGGCCGAGCAGCTCGACCATCTGGGCGTGGCCTTCATCGAGGGGGGCTGGCCCGGGGCGAACCCCAAGGACGAGGAGTTCTTCGCCCGGGCCCCGGCGGAGCTGCGCCTGTCCACCGCCACGCTCGTGGCCTTCGGGTCCACCCGCCGGGCGGGGGTGCGGGCCGAGGACGACGAGGTGCTGGCCCAGTTGATCAAGGCCAACACCCAGGCCGTGTGCATCGTGGCGAAGGCGTCCAAGACCCATGTGACCGACGCCCTGCGCACCACGCTCGACGAGGCGGTCGCCATGGCCGCCGACTCGGTCGCCTTCCTGCGCCAGCACGACCTGCGGGTGTTCTTCGACGCCGAGCACTTCTTCGACGGCTACCGCGAGGACCCCGCATTCTCGCTGCGGGTCCTCCGGGCCGCCGAGGAGGCGGGGGCCGAGGCGATCGTGCTGTGCGACACCAACGGGGGCACGCTGCCGCACGACGCCGAGCGCATCGTGGCGGGCGTGGTGGCCGGCTTCGGCTGCCAGGTGGGCGTCCACTTCCACAACGACTCGGGCTGCGCGGTCGCCAACTCGGTCGCCGCCGTGCGCTCGGGTGCCACGCACGTGCAGGGCTGCGTCAACGGCTACGGGGAGCGCACGGGCAACGCGGACCTCTCGGCGACCATCCCCAACCTGTCGCTCAAGCTCAAGGTGCGGACGATCCCGGCCGATCGCCTGGAGCGCCTCACGCCGGTGTCGCACCACATCGCCGAGCTCGTGAACATCGCCCCCAACCCCCAGCAGCCGTATGTGGGCTCGGCGGCCTTCGCCCACAAGGCGGGGCTCCACACGAGCGCCATCGCCCGCCGGTCCGACGCCTACGAGCACGTGGCGCCCGACGAGGTGGGCAACGGGACCCGCTTCGTCGTGTCCGAGCTGGCGGGCCGCTCCACGCTGGCGCTCAAGGCGGCCGAGCTCGGCCTCGAGCTCGACTCCGACGCCCTGGCGGGGGTGCTCGAGCAGCTGAAGGTCCTCGAGCACCGCGGCTACCACTTCGAGGTGGCCGACGGCTCGCTGGAGCTGCTGCTGCGCCGGGCCACGGGATGGGAGCCCGAGTACTTCGACGTGGAGTGGTTCCGGGTGAGCTCCGACCACGCCGACCGGCCGGGGGCCAACACCACGGTGGCGGACGTCAAGGTCCGGGTGGGGGACCGGATTTCGGTGGAGGCGGCGGAAGGAAACGGCCCGGTGAACGCCCTCGACTCGGCCCTGCGCAAGGCCATCGGGTCGCACTTCCCGGCGCTGGCCGGGATCCACCTGGTCGACTACCGGGTGCGGGTGCTCGACACCGGCCGGGGCACGGGGGCCGTCACCCGGGTGCTCGTCGACACGAGCGACGGTGAGCGGGTGTGGACCACCATCGGCGTCTCGGAGAACATCATCGAGGCGTCCTGGCAGGCCCTGTTCGACTCGATCGTCTACGGTCTGGTCCACGCCGAGCGGTCGTGAGGCGGGGCGGACCCGCCCGCCCGCCGAGCACCGGGCAGCCCGTCAACGAGCCCCGCGAGGAACCTTCCCCACGCCATGACCCAGCCGAGCTTCGTCCCCATCGTCGAGACCGACCAGGTGCGCCCCGCCTACCGGCTGCGGACCCCCGCCGACTGGCGCCAGGCCCGGGTGGCCGAGGTGCGCGGCCCTGAGCACCCCCGAGGCCGCGACCTAGGGGTGCCGGGCCCCGACCAGGGGTACGCGCTGCTGCTCGCCCACCGCCTCTTCGAGGACAAGCTCGAGCTCACCGAGGGGATCACCGGCGAGGACGCCCTGGTGGGGTGCGCAGGTGTGGCCAGCGCCCGGGCCGCCTTGTTCGGCCGGGCGCCGGTGGCCCAGGACATCGAATTGGCGCTGACGCTGTTCGGCCTGCTGGGCGGTGCGCCGCAGGACCTCGTGTCCTGGCGGGCACCGCTGCTCCAGTCGGCCGCGCACCAGTACGGCCAGCGGCGCGCCATCGTGGCGGCCGTCCCCACCGAGACGCTGCGGCTGTCGGTGGGTGACGTGCGCGGCCGTCTCGACGAGTGGCGCTCCCTGCTCGACGCGTCCTCCACCGCCGCCTGAGCGCCTGACGGCACATGGCAGCCATCCACCACTCCACGGTGGCGGTCCGTGGCCTGCGCTTCCCGGTGGTGGCGAGCGGCCCGCCCGAGGGCCGTGCGGTGCTGTTCCTGCACGGCTTCCCGCAGACGTCGTTGTCGTGGCGCCACCAGATGGACGCCGTGGCCGAGGCCGGCCACCGGGGCGTCGCCTTCGACCAACGCGGCTACTCGTCGGGCGCCCGGCCGCCCCGCGTCGAGGACTACCGCACCGACGAGCTCGTGGCGGACGTGATCGCCCTGGCCGACGAGCTCGACCTCGAGCGCTTCGACCTGGTCGGGCACGACTGGGGCGCCATGGTGGCCTGGGTCACCGCCGCGCGTCATCCCGGCCGGCTGCGGACCCTCACGGCGGTGTCCGTCCCCCACCCCATGGCCTTCGCCGCTGCCTTCGGGGGGACCGCCCCCGCCCCGGGCGCGCCCGGCGCGTCGTCCGCACCGCCGGCGGGCGACGACGGCGGCGGCGACGAGGACCAACGCCAGCGGTCGGCCTACATCGAGGTCTTCCGGGCCGAAGGGGGCGTGGCCGAGCGCGCCCTCGTCGGCGCCGACGGGTCGGGGGACGGGTTGCGGGCCATGTTCGACGCCAGCGGGCTCCCCTCGAGCTCGGAGGAGGCCACGGCCTTCGTGGCCGCCATGCTCGAGCCGGGGGCGATGACGGCCGCCCTCAACTGGTACCGGGCGGCCGACCCCGGTGCCCTCGGGGACGTGGGGGCCGTCACGGTGCCCACGCTGTACGTGTGGTCGGACAACGACGTCGCCCTGGGGCGGCGCGCGGCGGAGGACACGGTGAACTGGGTCAGCGGGCCGTACCGCTTCGAGGTGCTGGCCGGTGTCAGCCACTGGATCCCCGAGACCGCCCCCGACGCGCTGAACGGGCTCCTCCTCGAGCACCTCGCCGCCCACCCCTGACCGACCCGCCACCACACGACTTCACGGCCCAGCCTCGTCCCCGTCCCCGCACCATGGCCCTCGCGCTCTTCGACCTCGACAACACCTTGATCGACCGCGACGCCGGCTTCCGCCTGTGGGCCGAGCGGTTCCTGGCGGCACGGGGCGCGCGCGGCGGGGAGGCCGCCCACGAGCTGGCCTGGCTCGTCGCCCTCGACGGCGAGGGCCTCACGCCGCGTCCCGAGTTCTTCGACGCCGTCAAGGCCCGCTACGACCTGCGCGAGGACGCCGAGACCCTCCAACGCGCCTACTCGGACGCCCTGGGCACCCTGTACCGGCCCGATCCCGCCGTCGTGGAGGCGTTGCGGGCGCTGCGCGCCGCGGGCTTCAAGACGGCGGTGATCACCAACGGCCCCGCCAGCCAGGAGGTGAAGATCCTGTCGGCCGGGCTCCACCGCGTGCTCGACGCCTGGTGCATCTCCGCGCTGGAGGGTGCGGCCAAGCCCGAGCGGGCCATCTTCGAGGCGGCGGCCTCCCGCTGCGGCGAGCCGCTCGAGGGGTGGATGGTGGGCGACAACCCCGACACCGACATCCGAGGGGGCGCGGGGGCGGGGCTGCGCACCGTGTGGATGGCCCGCGGGCGGCGCTGGGGCACGGCAGGGTTCGAACCGGACGCCGTCGCGCACGACGTTGCCGGCGCCGCCCGGGAGATCCTGGCCCGCTCCGGAGGAGAACGGCCGTCGGTCGACCGAGTGCGAGACTAGGGACATGGAGCAACCGACGTTCGCGCTGGCCGACACGCAGAAGCAGTTCCGCGCCTCCATGCGCCAGATGTGCGAGGAACGCATCGCCCCGCACGCCGCGCAGGTGGACCGCGACGCCGCCTACCCGTGGGAGGGGTTCAAGGCGTGTGCCGAGATGGAGTTGCCCGCGCTGGGCCTGCCCGAGGCCTACGGGGGCCTCGGCGCCGACCACGTCACCCAGGCGATCATGGTGGAGGAGCTGGCCCGCGTGTGCGCGTCGACGAGCGTGACCATGCTCATCTCCAAGCTGGGGATGATCCCCATCATGAACTGGGGGGGCGAGGACCTGCGCGCCCGCTACATCCCCCGGGTGGCCTCGGGCGAGGCGCAGGCCAGCTACTGCCTGTCCGAGGCCGACGCCGGGAGCGACGTGGCGTCGATGCGCTGCCGGGCCGTGCGCGACGGGGACCACTACGTACTCTCGGGGACCAAGTACTGGATCACCAACGCCGGGGTGTCCGACATCTACATCGTCTTCGCCAAGACCGACCCCGACGCCGGGCACCGGGGCATCAGCTGCTTTGTGGTGGAGGCCGACTGGGGTGTCCGGGTGGCCAAGCTCGAGAGCAAGATGGGGCTGCGGGGCAGCCCCACCGGTGAGGTGGTCCTCGACGACGTGCGCGTCCCGGTCGAGAACCGCATCGGTGAGGAGGGGCAGGGCTTCACCGTCGCCATGCATACCCTCGATCGCAGCCGGCCGACCATCGGCGCCCAGGCTGTGGGCATCGCCCAGGGGGCGCTGGACCACGCGGCGGCCTACGTCCAGCAGCGCAATGCCTTCGGACACCCCATCGCCGAGTTCCAGGGGCTCCGGTTCATGGTGGCCGACATGGCCACGCGCATCGAGGCGGCGCGCACGCTCGTATACCGGGCGTGCGCCGTCATCGACACCGGGGACCCCGACGACGAGCTGTCGATGCTCGGCGCCATGGCCAAGTGCTACGCCTCGGACACCGCCATGGCGGTCACCACCGACGCCGTCCAGCTCCTGGGCGGCTACGGGTACACCACCGACTTCCCCGCCGAGCGCTACATGCGCGACGCCAAGATCACCCAGATCTACGAGGGCACCAACCAGATCCAGCGGGTCGTGATCTCGAAGAGGCTGCTCGGCTAGAGGATCTCGATCGGGTCGGAGTCGTCCGATTGGTTCGGCCCGTCCATCCCTACTCCGTCCCTATTCTCTGCAGGTCTACGGCGCCCAAAGCCTGGCCGTGCCACCATTGCTGCTCGATGGCGCGAACGTGGTTGTCGATCCGGGTCGAACTGGTGGAGGGCGGTGGGGCCAACTGCTGGCCACGTCCGGGGCGTGTCCTCGCCGCGGCGAAATCGCACACCTTTGCGGATTTGGCCGCGGCGATCGACGACGCCTTCGCTCGCTGGGACAGGAGCCACCTCCACGAATTCGTCCTGGCCGATGGCACCCGGCTCTTGGAACCGGATCCCGATTGGGACGAACCCGGAGAGCTCGATGACGGGAGCACTTCGCTGTCCAGGCT
>DATJBC010000091.1:0-10212 GCA_035515515.1 Acidimicrobiales bacterium | reverse complement strand
CGTGTACATCGACGCCATCCTGGCCGAGATCGCCCGGCACCAGCGGACGTTCCGGGAGTGGCCGAACAAGCCGGTGTGAGCCCTCCGCGCTTCCGGCTGCCCGCGGGCTCCGGGCGCGGGCCCGGGGTGCGGGCGCCCGCTGCCCGTCGTGGCGGCTGGTAACCCGCTGTGAGCGACGTGGAACGACGCTGAGAGAGCGCGGCACCGCCCGTGGGCGTGGGAGTTCGGCCATCCCGGCTCGGCCGGCCTGACCGGGGTGGCCTGGGTGACGTGCTCGGTGGCGGGGCCCGTGCTGGTCGTGGCCGTCCTCGACCGGCACCGCCACGGGGGCCGGTCGGTGCTCGCCGGGGCGCTCCCGGGGTACCTGGGGCGCCGGTCGTACGCGCTGGACCTGTGGCACTACGTGTGGCTCACGTGGCCCTGGGACGGGCCGGCGTGGTGTGCGCCCTGGCGGCCACGCTGTGCTCGGCGGAGCTCTCCTGGCACCTCGTCGAGGCCCGGGCCCTGGCCCGTCGCGGGCGCCTCGGGGGCGAGCCCGCCCGGCGCCACGGGCCCCCCGAGCCCGTCGGCCCCCGGGCCCACCCCGGCGGGCCCGACGCCGAGACGGGGGTCCCCGCCTGGCGCCTGGGCGTCCCCGTGGCCTCGGGCTGAGCGGGCCGGGGTCGTTGGGCCCTTCAGCCCTGGTGGGGCCCGGCGCCGTGTGGGCACATGGTCAGGGTGGGACCGGAGCGCAACCTGGCGGGGGCCGCCTGCGCGTGGAGCGTCCGCAACAGGCGCAAGGCCATCGCCGGGTGGCTGCTGTTCGTGGCGCTCGCCTACGTGGCCGGAGCCCTCGTGCACCAGCACGACCTGACCGACGCCCAGATGGGCAACGGGCAGTCCGGCCAGGGCGCCAGCGTGCTCGAGCGGGGCTTCCCGTACCACAACAGCGAGGAGGTCCTGCTCCAGGCGCGGCGCGCCGCGCCGCCCGGACAGGAGCTCGTGCGGGCCGTGGACGATCTCGTGACGCGCCTGGGCAGGCTGCACAGCGTGGCCGACATCCAGGCGCCGTTCCCCGTCGCCGGCGCCCTGGTCAGCCCTGCCCTGCGCGCGGCCGACAGGCGGGCGGCGCTCGTGACCTTCGAAGTGGCCGGGGACAGCAACCAGGCGCAGGCCAACGTGGACGCCCCCTTGGCGGCCACCGCGGCCTCAGCCGCCGACCACCGGAGCCTGTACGTCGCCGAGTTCGGCTCGGCCAGCGCCACCAAGGCCCTCATCAAGGCCTACGACGCGGACTTCGCCAAGGCCGAGCACACCTCGCTGCCGCTCACCCTCGCCATCTTGCTGGTCGCCTTCGGGGCGGTCGTGGCCGCCGGGGTGCCGCTGCTGCTCGGCTTCACCGCCGTGATCGCCGCCCTCGGGCTCATCAGGCCCATCAGCCACGTGTTCCCGGTGGCCCAGGCCACGATCGACCCCGTGATCCTGCTCGTGGGGCTGGCGGTGGGCGTCGACTATTCGATGTTCTACCTCCGGCGCAAGCTTGAGGAGCGGCACGCGGGCAACGACACCGAGACGGCGCTGGCCACGGCGGCCGCCACGTCGGGGCGGGCCGTGCTGGTGTCGGGCCTCACCGTGATGGCCGCCATGGCGGGCATGCTGCTGGCCGGCAACAAGGTGTTCGTCTCGCTCGGCATCGGGACGATCCTGGTGGTGGCCGTGACGATCGTCGGCTCGGTCACCATCCTGCCGGCGGTGATGGCACGCCTCGGGGACGGCATCGAATGGGGACGCGTGCCGGTGATCGCCCGGCGGCGGGCACGGGGTCAGTCGCCGATGTGGTCCACGCTGGTCGACTGGGTGCTGCGCAGACCGTCGGTGTCGGCCGCCGTGTCGGCCGGGGCGCTGCTCGCCCTGGCGATCCCGGCGCTGGGCATGCACACGGTCGATCCCGGCACCGTCGGGCTGCCGCCGCACTTACCCATCATGCAGACCTACGACCGCATCCAGAGCGCCTTCCCCGGCGCCCCGGCACCGGCCCTGGTCGTGCTCAAGTCGGGGGACGTCACCGCGCCGGCGGTGACCCGGGGCGTGGCGCAGCTCACCGCGGCGGTGCAGTCGCACCCGGGGACGCTTCGCGGACCCGTCGTCGAGACGGTGAGCTCGGATCGCACGGTGGCCATCGTGACGGTGTCGCTGGCCGGGAACGGCACGGACGGCACGTCGACGGCCGCCCTGGGCGTCCTGCGCAACGAGGTGGTCCCCGCCACGGTTGGACACGTGCCCGGCCTGCAGGCCTATGTCGCCGGCAACACGGCGGGGTCGGTGGACTTCAACCAGACGATGAGCCGGCACCTACCGCTCGTCTTCGCGTTCGTGCTGTGCATGGCCTTCGTGCTGCTGCTCCTGTCGTTCCGGTCGATCCTCATCCCCCTGCTCACGATCGTGCTCAACCTGCTGTCGGTGGGTGCCGCCTACGGGCTCCTCGTGCTCGTCTTCCAGGACGGCTACCTGCGCTCGTTGATCGGGGCCCAGGACGTCGGCGGGGTCATCGACTGGATCCCCCTGTTCCTGCTGGTCGTCCTGTTCGGCCTGTCGATGGACTACCACGTGCTCGTCCTCAGCCGGATCCGGGAGGGCCACCAGCGGGGCCTGGCACCGGGCGAGGCGGTGGCCACGGGGATCACCTCCACGGCGGGCATCATCACGAGCGCGGCCCTCGTCATGGTGGCCGTGTTCTCGATCTTCGCCACGCTCAGCGAGATCGACTTCAAGCAGTTGGGCATCGCGCTGGCCTCGGCGGTGCTGATCGACGCCACGATCGTCCGCATCGTGCTGCTGCCGTCGGTCATGACCCTGCTGGGGGCGAGGAGCTGGTACCTGCCCCGGTGGCTGGGGTTCTTGAACGGCAAGGCTCGGACCACGGAGCCGACGAACGTGATGGGACGAGCGGCGTGACCGCTGGGCCCGGCGGGCTCGAGCTCCGACCACCCGGCCGGCCCGGCACCGAGACCTGTCTGTGGAGGGAGTGCCATGAACCTCGTTGACGTCCTGAGCGGCTCGAAGGAGACCGTGCTGGCGGAGGCGCTGCGGGCATTGGAGCGCGCCCGTCTCCCGCACTACGAGGAGGCGGGCACCGAGGTGTCCCGCCGACGCCTGGAGGAGCTCTTCGCCCTGGTGACGCGGTGCCTGGGGGAGCGAAACCTGGCGCCCATCTGCCAGCACAGCGAGACGGTCGCCGCCGAGCGCTACGCCGCCGGGTTCGGGATCGCCGAGGTCCAGGCGGCGTTCAACGTGCTCGAGGAGTCCATCTGGCGCGTGGTCGTCCCCCAGGTCCCTCCCAAGGCGCTCATCGAGGCGACCGGGCTGGTGGGCACGGTCCTGGGCGCGGGGAAAGACGCCCTGGCGCGCAAGTGGGTGTCGATGGCGAGCGCCCAGCACGTGCCCACGCTCGATCTCTCGGCCCTCTTCGCGGGAACCCACAGCTAGGAGCTCCTGCGGCCACGGCACGAGGGGCCGGCCGTGCTGTCCGGCCGGCGGCGGCGGCGCCACAATCTGTCCGGCGCCCGTGTGCCTCGTCCACGCCTGTGGGTAGGGCCAGGGGGCGCCGGCGCGACGGGCCCGAGCGGGCCCGAGCGGGCCCGAGCGGGCCCGTCGTCCCCGATCGGCGCCCGGTCGTCGGCGCCGGTGGCGTCGGCTCCCCCCGGGACCTGGGCACCGCCCAGGGCGCCGTCTCCCCCGGCGCCGCGGCCGTCGGGCTTCCCGGGCCGGGGCAAGCTATGGCGGTGACCACCGACCTCCCCACCCGGCCGCTGGTGGGCGGCGAGATCAACCGGCTCGACGCCTGGTGGCGGGCGGCCAACTACCTGTCCGTCGGTCAGATCTACCTGCTCGACAACCCCCTCCTGCGAGAGCCCCTGCACCCCGAGCACGTGAAACCCCGGCTGCTGGGGCACTGGGGGACCACCCCGGGGCTCAACTTCCTCTACGCCCACCTGAACCGGGTGATCCGCAACTGGGACCTCGACATGATCTACGTGATCGGCCCGGGCCACGGAGGGCCGGCGGCGGTGGCCAACGCCTACCTCGAGGGCACCTACAGCGAGGTCTACCCGCACATCGGGTGGGACGAGGCCGGCCTGCGCGCCCTGTTCCGCCAGTTCTCGTTCCCCGGCGGCATCCCGTCGCACGTGGCCCCGGAGACGCCGGGGTCGATCCACGAGGGCGGCGAGCTCGGCTACGCCCTCGCCCACGCCTACGGAGCGGCCTTCGACAACCCGGGGCTCCTCGTCGCCTGCATCGTCGGTGACGGCGAGGCCGAGACGGGCCCCCTGGCCACCGGATGGCACGGCAACAAGTTCCTCAACCCGCGCACCGACGGGGCGGTGCTCCCCATCCTGCACCTCAACGGCTACAAGATCGCCAACCCGACGGTGTTCGCCCGCATACCCGACGAGGAGCTCACCCGGCTGCTCGAGGGCTACGGCCACCACGTCCACTGGGTGTCGGGCTCGGAGCCGGCCGAGATGCACCAGGCCATGGCGGCCACCCTCGACACCGTCGTGGAGGAGATCGCCTCCATCCAGCGTGCCGCACGCGAGGGGGGTGCGGCCGGCCGGCCGCGCTGGCCGATGATCGTGCTGCGCACGCCCAAGGGCTGGACCGGTCCCAAGACCGTCGACGGGCTCCCCACCGAGGGGACCTGGCGGTCCCACCAGGTGCCCATGGCCGAGGTCCGCACCAATGCCGACCACCGCGCCGCCCTGGAGGCCTGGCTGCGCAGCTACCGCCCCGAGGAGCTCTTCGACGAGCACGGCGCGCCGGTGGCCGAGCTGGCCGGGATGGCGCCCAAGGGCCCTCGCCGGATGAGCGCCAACCCGCATGCCAACGGGGGCCTGCTCCTCCACGACCTGGGCCTGCCCGACTTCCGGAGCTACGCCGTCGAGGTGGACGGGCCCGCCACCACCTTCTCGGAGGCCACCCGGGTGCTGGGCGCGTACCTGCGCGACGTCATCCGCGCCAACCCGAGCACCTTCCGGATCTTCGGCCCCGACGAGACGAACTCGAACCGGCTGCAGGCGGTGTTCGAGGCGACCGAGCGCCAGTGGGAGGCGGAGATCCTGCCCACCGACGAGCATCTCGCCCCGGAGGGCCGGGTCATGGAGGTGCTCTCCGAACACCAGTGCCAGGGCTGGTTGGAGGGCTACGTGCTCACCGGCCGCCACGGCCTCTTCAACTGCTACGAGGCGTTCATCCACATCGTCGACTCGATGTTCAACCAGCACGCCAAGTGGCTCAAGACCACGCGGCAGATCCCGTGGCGCCGGCCGCTCGCCTCGCTCAACTACCTGCTGTCGTCGCACGTCTGGCGCCAGGACCACAACGGCTTCTCCCACCAGGACCCGGGCTTCATCGACCATGTCGCCAACAAGAAGGCCGAGATCATCCGCATCTACCTGCCGCCCGACACGAACTGCCTGCTGTCGGTGGCCGATCACTGCCTGCGGAGCCGCCACTACGTCAACGTGATCGTGGCCGGCAAGCAGCCCGCGTTGAACTACCTGCCCATGGACGCCGCCATCCTGCACTGCACCCGGGGGCTGGGCATCTGGGAGTGGGCGTCGAACGACGAGGGCGACCCCGACGTGGTGGTCGGCTGCTGCGGCGACATCCCCACCCTGGAGGCCCTCGCCGCCACGGCCATCCTCCGCCAGAGCCTCCCCGACCTGCGGGTCAGGGTGGTCAACGTGGTCGACCTCATGCGCCTGCAACCGGAGTCCGAGCACCCCCACGGCCTGTCCGACGTGGAGTTCGACGCCCTCTTCACCGCGGAGAAGCCCGTGATCTTCGCCTTCCACGGGTACCCCTGGCTGATCCACCGCCTCACCTACCGGCGGCGCAACCACCACAACCTGCACGTGCGGGGCTACAAGGAAGAGGGCACGACGACCACCCCGTTCGACATGGTGATGCTCAACGACCTCGACCGCTTCCACCTCGTCATGGACGTCATCGACCGGGTGCCCAGCCTGGGCTCGCACGCCGGTGAGCTGCGCCAGCACATGGCCGACGCCCGTGTCCGCGCCCGCGCCTACACGCGAAACGAAGGAGAAGATCCGCCGGAGATCCGCGACTGGACCTGGCCCCACTGACGGAGACCCCGTGCGGATCCTGGTCGTGAACGCCGGCTCCTCGAGCCTCAAGCTGTCGGTCCTCGACGGTGACCGGCAGGTCACGATGGCCGCGCTCCCGGCCGAGGGGGGCACGCTCGACACAGCGGCGATCGCCGGGTTCGTGGGCGACGCCGGGGCGCTCGACGCGGTGGGGCATCGCATCGTCCACGGGGGCACCGACTTCACGGGGGCGACCGTCGTCGACGCCCTAGTGCGCCGGCGGCTGGAAGCCCTCACCGACCTCGCACCCCTCCACCAGCCCGCGTCGCTCGAGGCGCTGGAGGCGGTGAGCCGGCTGCTGCCCGAGGTCCCCGCCGTCGCCTGCTTCGACACCGCCTTCCACGCCGCCATCCCTGCGGCCGCGGCGACCTACGCACTGCCGGTGGAGTGGCGGCGTCGCTGGCCGCTGCGCCGCTTCGGGTTCCACGGCCTCTCCCACGCCTACGTCGCCCGGCGGGCCCCGGAGCTGCTCGGCCGCCCCGCGGAGGGGCTGCGGATCGTCAGCTGCCACCTGGGCGCCGGCGCGTCGGTGACCGCCATCAGGGACGGCGTCTCGGTCGACACGACGATGGGGTTCACGCCCCTGGAAGGGCTCGTCATGGCCACCCGCTCCGGCACCGTCGATCCGGGTCTCGTGCTGTGGCTCGAAGAGCACGCCGGGATGCCCCCCGCCGAGCTGGCCGCCACGCTCGAGCACCGATCGGGGCTGCTCGGCCTGGCCGGCAGCGGGGACCTGAGGGTCATCCTCGAGGCGGAAGCCGCTGGCGACCAAGACGCCGTCCTGGCGCTGGGCGTCTATCTGCACCGCCTGCGCGCCGCCATCGCCTCGATGGCCGCCGCCATGGACGGGCTCGATGCCCTGGTGTTCACCGGCGGGGTGGGCGAGCACGCCGCACCTGTCCGGGAACGAGCCGCCGCCGGGCTCCGTTTCCTGGGCGTGGACGTCGATGCGGAACACAACGTGTCGGCCGAGCCGGACCGTGACATCAGCCTGGCGGGGGCCCCGACCCGGACGCTCGTCGTCCGAACCCGGGAGGACCTCCAGATCGCCATGGAGGTCGAGCGGCTGTCGGGCGCGGGAGCGGGTTGACCGGACGCGACAACACGGGTGCTCCGGTCGATCGACGGCGCCCTCAGGCGCGGCGCCGGCCCCTCCCGCAGGTCGGCCCCATCGCCTTACCCCCCGGCGCAAGCAGAACGTTCAGCTGTACGGGTTCGATCGCAAATTGCGAGATGCCCACCCAGAGCTCCCTGACGGTGTACGCGAAGGACCACGGAACGATGTCGGAGATGAGCATGACGAGACCGACCCGTCCGTAACGGGATGCGCAGGTGGATGGGCCACGCCGTGGCGCTCGCAGAGCGCACCAGCCGGGCGCTGTCCGCCTTGAGCGAGTGGTGAATCAGGAATGCTGGTGAAACGTGACCGCGAAGCCCGGGAACTGGCTGGGACGCACAGGTCCGGGGTTGGGCGTGTCATCCAGCGCGAGGCCGTGACGGAGAGCCGCCACCGTGTAGTACTGCACGATCGGCCAGAACCGAGGGGATGGGAGGTTCTTCGACGAGCACCCGTTGTTCGCCAACTGGGCAAGCTGATTACTGATGAGGTGCAGCGACGTGGCGAACGCGACGAGTCCTCCTCCCCCGCTCCGGATGGCGGGACAAAGATCGGTATACGTGTTGTGGCCCTCCCCGGAGATCTGGATGTAGGTGGCCGACCCAGGGAACCGCGCGAACTCTCGGCTCAGGGTCGCCGGGGTGAGCGCGACATCTTCCTGCTCGCCGATGATCATCACCGGCTTGTGCGATGGTGGGCCTGAGGGGCCCACGGGCGCCCACCCCACAGCCGTTGACACCCTGGGATCGTTCAAGGCGTCGAAGGCGGTCTGTCCCCCGGCCGAGTGACCGACGGCCGCCACCTTGTGGGCGTCGACGGAGCGGTAGAGGGGGGATGTCGGCGTGGCGGACGCCTCCTCTGTCGTCGCCAGGGAGGAGAACATGGTGGTGAGGTCCCGACTCGGCGTGTCCGGCACACTCGAGTGGGTGGCTTGCGCCAAGAGGCCCCGCTCGAGGTAATCGGCCGAAACCACGACAAACCCCCAGGAGGCGATCCCGGCGAGGAGGTGCGAGTAGTACAGGCGGGACGCACCAAAGCCGTGACTGAACAGGACGACGGGGAACGGTCCCTTGCTCGACCCCGGGGCGCCGGTGAACGCGTCGACGGTGACCGTCGAGTTGTACTTCGCCGGGACAATGGCGACGAGGGCCGGAGGAAGTGGTGCGCCCAGGGTGTAGCTGAGTCGAGCGTGCCCACCGAGCCGTGACGCGTCGGCGGGATAGAACACCGTGGCCTGCCGGTCGCCCAGTGCTCCGGCGGATCCGAGATCAAGGGTCACCAGGCCGACCGCGTACGGACCAGGCTTGGCGAAGTTCGATCCGGTGCTGGCGGTGGGGCCTGAGCAAGAAGAGATCACGAGCGTTACGCCAACGGCGATGACGACTGCACCAACCCGCCTCATGAACGGCCTCCAATCCTCGCAGGCTCTCTTCGCTCGTCGTATGTGTACCAAAGCGGACCACGGTGAGTGCCCGTCCATGTACCAGGAGCCAAACTACTTGGGGTTCGCCACCACAGCCGCCGAGCGTTTTGGGCCGGCCGGCTCGGCTTGGCTGACGTGGACATTCGCGTCCCCGTGCAGCTCTCATGGCGATTGGAGTGCAGACCTCTCGCCAGAAGCGCTAGGGCGATTCCGATAGCCCGTCCCTCGGAGCGTCCACGAACCCGGCTGGTGAATCAGTTGTGGGGAGTTCGTGGAAGTTGGCGCGGATCCGAGCGTTTCATCAGCGACATGCCTGACGCCTGCACACCGGTGAAGCCGGAAGGCGTTCGTGGAGACGATGGTGAGTGGGGGTGAGCGAACCGCCGACTTCTACGTTGCGAACGCAGATTCCGTGGAATTCGGCGGACTTGGGCGGACGGAATCCGCAGGTGAGAGCGCTATCCACAAGGGGCCGGACGGGAGCGGATGACGGCGCCCCCGCGCTGGACGCAATGGCTGGCCTCTTCGTTCCTGCGTAGCGGTCAGCCAGCGTGGCGCCCTCGGAGCGATATCGGGCGCGTCTGGGGGAGGCCCTGGGGCCTTGCGGGAGGTCCGGGATCGGCATTCCCGAGCGGGCTGGCAACACGCCAGCGTCCGACTTCCAAGGGGTAAGACTACCCATGATCGCCGACGGCCGAGGAGCGCGACCCCATCCAACGGTTGGAAGGGCAGCGGCGACCTTGTTGCTTCAGGAAGTGATCTGGCGAGTGGCGCGATGACGAATCTGTCACGATAGGCGGCGAAAGCACGGAGGGGCAGACATGTCAACGTTCATCACTCGAATGGATCACGACCGAGGATCCGGGCCCCGGGTCGCAGTGAAAGACCTCATCGACGTCGCTGGTGTTCCCACCACGGCGGGGTCGCGAGCGGTCGAGCGGGTGGCGCAGGCGGCCGAGGCGGACGCCGCGTGTCTCGCCGGCCTCCGGTCAGCAGAGACTCGTCTGGTCGGCAAGACCAACCTCCACGAGCTGGCCATGCTGCCTTTCGGCACGAACCCTTGGTTTGGGACACCCCGCAACCCATTCGATCCGGCCCTGATCCCGGGCGGATCCTCCAGCGGGTCGGCTGTGGCCGTTGCCACCGACGAGGCAGATGTCGCCCTCGGTACCGACACCGGCGGGTCAATCCGAATCCCAGCCGCCTGTTGTGGCGTGAGTGGATTGAAGACCACACACGGCCGCATCCCTCTCGACGGCGTGTGGCCCCTCGCCCCGAGCTTCGACACTGTCGGGCCTCTGGCGAGGGACGTGTCCGGTCTTGTCCTGGGGATGCGGCTTCTAGAGCCGGGTTTCTCACCCTCTCCCCGGCCGGCGACCACAGTCGGACGGCTACGGACCGATGCGCGGCCCGAGATCGAGGCGGCCGTGGACGATGCCCTGATGCGAGCGGAACTCGATGTCGTCTCCCTCGACTGGTCAGAGTGGGACAGCGGAGCCGCCCTGTGGTCGACCATCTACTTC
>DATJBC010000090.1:0-5349 GCA_035515515.1 Acidimicrobiales bacterium | reverse complement strand
CCTTCTCGAGCTTCTCCCGCTTCTCGGGCTTCTCGGCCTTGGCCGCCCTCTTGGCCGGCGCGGCCTTCTCCGCCTTGGTGGCCTTGGTCGCCCTGTGCGCCTTGGCCGGCGCGGCCTTCTCCGCCTTGGTGGCTTTGGCCGCCTTCTCCGTCTTGGCCGCCTTGGCGGCCTTCTCGAGCTTCTCCCGCTTCTCGGGCTTCTCGGCCTTGGCCGCCCTCTTGGCCGGCGCGGCCTTCTCCGCCTTGGTGGCCTTGGCCGCCTTGGTGGCCTTCTTGGCGCCCCGCCTCGACGCCGCCGCCAGCGCCGCCCGGCTGCGGGCGCCCCGCACCGGCGACCGGGGGGTGAAGATCCAGCCCACCCCGGGCACCGGCTTCCCGCCGATGAGCCGACCCTGGTCGAAGAGCCACGGGTGCTCGGCGTGGAACTCCTGGAACGAGTCGTTGGAGAGCACCCTGGCCCCCACCCGCTCGGCCACCCGCAGGAGGAAGGCGTCGCCCCGCCCCACCGCCCCCGCCGGGGGGGACAAGATCTCGGCGTGCGCCACGGCCTCGTCGAAGGCGGCGCGCTCGGAGGGGTCGATGCGGTGGCCGAAGGTGGCGTCGACCACCACGATCACCTCGATGCCGGGGAATTCCCCCTGGTACTGGGTCACCGCCTCGTCCAGCTGCACCAGGCTGGGGGTGGAACGTCCCTCGGTCGCGATGTTGGACCCGTCGACCACGACGTATTCGGAGGCCATGCGGCCCCAGTCAACCATCCGGCCGGAACGAAGGGTCCGACCCTCGGGCGGGGGCCGGGGGCGGACCACACCGTAGGATGCGCCCCATGGCGGCATCGGGGTGGGAGGTCGCGGAGGTCCTGCAGGCGATGATCCGCAACGCCTGCGTGAACGACGGGACGCTGGAGTCGGGGCAGGAGCTGCGCAACGCCGATCTCCTGCGCTCGGTGCTGGACGGCCCCGGCCTCGACATCGAGACCTTCGAGCCCGTCCCTGGCCGTGCCTCGGTCGTGGCCCGCATCGACGGGGCGCGGCGCGACGCCCCCACCCTCACCTTGCTGGGCCACACCGACGTCGTCCCCGCCAACGGCGACGACTGGCGCCACGACCCCTTCGGCGGCGAGGTCATCGACGACGAGGTGTGGGGGCGTGGCGCGGTGGACATGCTCAACCTCACCTCCTCCATGGCGGTGGCCGTGCGACACCTCGCCGACGAGGGGTTCCGTCCCGAGGGAGACCTCGTCTTCATCGGCGTCGCCGACGAGGAGGCGCTCGGCACCCACGGCGCCCAGTGGCTCACCGAGCACAAGCCGGACGAGGTGCGCACCGACTTCCTCATCACCGAGGCGGGCGGCTTCCCCATGGCGAGCCCGCAGGGTGTGCGCCTGCCCGTCATCACCGGCGAGAAGGGCGCCTTCTGGTGCACCATGACCGTGCGGGGCACGCCCGGCCACGCGTCGCAGCCCCTGCGGACCGACAACGCCTTGGTCAAGGCGGCCGACGTCGTCCGCCGCCTGGCCGAGCACGAGACCCCGGCCGATCTCCACGAGGCCTGGCGGCGCTTCGTGGAGGGCATCGGGCTCCCGCCCGAATTCTCCGAGCCGCTCCTCGACCCGGAGCGCATCGGGCCCTTCTGCGACACCCTGCCCGCGCTGGGGCTGGCCCGCCAGGCCCACGCCTGCACCCACACCACCATGGCCCCCACCGTCATGGCGGCGGGCAGCAAGGTGAACGTCATCCCCGACCGGGTGACGCTCCAGGTCGACATCCGCACCCTGCCGGGCTGGGACCGCGCGCGGGTGGAGGCCATGATCGACGATGCCCTCGGGGACCTGGCGCCCGACGTCGAGATCACGTGGCACTCCACCGACATGGCGAGCACCTCGCCGACCGACACCCCGCTGTGGGACGCCCTCGAACGGGTGGCCCGCGGGCCCTACCCCGATGCCCGCTGCGTCCCGTTCCTGACGGTGGGGGCCACCGACGCCCGCTTCTTCCGCCGGCTGGGGACGGTGGCCTACGGGTTCGGGCTGTTCAGCACCTCGCTGTCCTTCGAGCAGTACGCGGCCATGTTCCACGGCATCGACGAGCGCGTGGACGTGGCGTCGCTGGGGCTCTCCGCGGAGCTGTGGGACGGCTTGGCCCGGCAGTCCCTGCGGTGAGCCCGCCGGGGACGCCCGGCCCCGCCGATGTGGCCGCCGTGCTGTTCGATTTCGGCGGGGTGATCACCGACAGCCCCTTCGACGCCTTCGCCCGCTACGAGCGCCACCACGGGCTCCCCTCTGGTTTCATCCGGTCGGTCAACGCCACCAACCACCTCGACAACGCCTGGGCCCGCCTGGAGCGCAACGAGCTCGACTTCGACGCCTTCTGCGTCGCCTTCGAAGCCGAGGCCGAGGCCGCCGGAGGCCACCTCGACGCCCGCGACCTCTTCGCCATGCTCTCGGGCGAGCTGCGTCCGGAGATGGTCGAGGCGGTGCGGCGGTGCGCCCGGCACTTCAAGACGGGACTGCTCACCAACAACTTCGTGTCGCCGCTCGCCCAGGAGCGCCCCGGACGCCTGCGCGAGGTGCTGGCGTTGTTCGACGCCGTGATCGAGTCGTCGGTGGTGGGCGTGCGCAAGCCCGACGAGCGCTTCTACCTGCTCGCCTGCGAGGCGCTCGCCATCGAGCCCGCCCAGGCCGTGTTCCTCGACGACCTCGGCGTGAACCTCAAGGCGGCCCGCGCCCTGGGCATGCGCACGATCAAGGTCGGCGACACCGGCGACGCCCTGGCCGCGCTGGAGGCGGCCGTGGGCGTCGCCATGCGCTGAGGGCCGGGGGCGAAGCCCCGGCTCAGGCGAAGGCCCGGCGCAGGATGTCCTCCTGCTCCAGCGCGTGCAGCGAGGCGCTGCCGGTTGCCGGGCTGGCCGACTCGGCCCGGCTGATGTGGGTGAGGGTGAAGCGGTCCCGCAGCAGGCGGTGCAGACGGCCGTGGGCGAAGGACCACGCCCCCATGTTCTCGGGCTCCTCCTGCACCCACACCACGTCGCCGGCCCCGGCGTAGCGCTCCAGCACGGCCTCGAGGGCCTCCTCGGGCCAGGGGTAGAGCTGCTCGACCCGCACCACCGCCACCGCCGACGGGTCCACCCCGGGCGTGGGGAGCCCCGCGCCCCCCTCCACCAGGGCGTCGCGCCGCGCCATGCAGTCGAAGGCCACCTTGCCCGAGCACAGCAGGACGCGCCGCACCGCGCCCGGGGCGAGCCCGCTCCCCTCCCCGCCGGCCCCCGGGGCACGGGCCGCGCCGGGGTCGTCGAGCACCTCGGTGAAGACGCCGGCGGCCAGGTCGTCGAGGGGCGAGCGCGCCGGGCGGGCCCGCAGGAGCGACTTGGGGGTGAGGACCACGAGGGGCTGGCGCGTCACCCCGAGGACCTGGGAGCGCAGCAGGTGGAAGTACTGGGCGGCCGTGGTGGGCTGCGCCACCCGCATGTTGCCCCGGGCGCACAGGGTGAGGAAGCGCTCGATGCGCGCCGAGGAGTGCTCGGGGCCCTGGCCCTCGTAGCCGTGCGGGAGCAGGAGCACGAGCCCCGAGCGCTGCCCCCACTTGTCCTCGGCGGCCACGAAGAAATTGTCGATGATGATCTGGGCCCCGTTGGCGAAGTCCCCGAACTGCGCCTCCCAGGCCACCAGGGCGTCGGGTGACTCCACCGAGTAGCCGTACTCGAAGCCCACGGCGGCGTACTCCGACAAGAGGGAGTCGTACACGCCGAAGCGCCCCACCGGCCCGCCGTCGAGGTGGGCGAGCGGCACCCACTCCTCGCCGGTGGCGTAGTCCACGACCACGGCGTGGCGCTGGCTGAAGGTGCCCCGCCGGGTGTCCTGGCCCGACAGGCGCACGTCGGTGCCCTCCAGGAGGACCGACCCCAGCGCCATGGCCTCCCCCATGGCCCAGTCCACCTCGCCGCCCGCCACCATGGCGGCGCGCTGGGAGAACTGGCGCAGCAGTTTGGGATGGACGGTGAAGCCCTCGGGCACCGACAGCACCACGCCCGCCAGGCGCTCGAGGGTGTGGCGGTCCACGCCGCTCGGCACGGCCACCCTCGGGGCGGGCGCGGCCGCCGGGGCGGGGACGGCCGGCAGGCGGGGGGGCGGCGCCTGGCGGGTCTCGTCCAAGGCGACCTGCAGGCGCGCCCCGAAGTCCTCCAGGGCGCGCTCGGCCTCCTCCAGGGTGATGTCGCCCCGGCGCACGAGCGACTCGGTGTAGAGCTTCCGCACCGAACGCTTGGCGTCGATGATGGCGTACATCTTGGGCTGGGTGTAGCTGGGGTCGTCACCTTCGTTGTGCCCGTGGCGCCGGTAGCAGACCAGGTCGATGACGACGTCCTTGTGGAAGGCCTGCCGGAACCCGAAGGCCAGGCGGGCGGCCCGCAGGCAGGCCTCGGGGTCGTCGCCGTTCACGTGGAACACCGGCGCCTGCACCATCTTGGCCACGTCGGTGGGGTACACCGACGAGCGCGCCGACTCCGGCGCGGTGGTGAAGCCCAGCTGGTTGTTGACCACCACGTGGACGGTTCCCCCCGTCCGGTAGCCGGCCAGCTGCGAGAGCTCGAGCGTCTCGGCCACCACGCCCTGCCCGGCGAACGCGGCGTCGCCGTGGACGAGCACCGACAGCACGTCGAGGCCGCGCTCTGACCCCCGGGCGTCCTGCTTGGCCCGCACCATGCCCTCGACCACGGGGTCGACCGCCTCGAGGTGCGACGGGTTCGACGCCAGGGTCACCGACAGCTCGGCCCCCGAGCGCCCCACGAACTTGCCGGTCGCCCCCTTGTGGTACTTCACGTCCCCCGACCCCTGCACCGAGTCGGGGTCGAGGTCCCCCTCGAACTCGCGGAAGATCTCCCCGTAGGACTTGCCCACGATGTTGGCCAGGACGTTCAGCCGCCCCCGGTGGGCCATGCCCAGCACGGCCTCGGTGGTGCCCGCCTGGCCCGCCTCGTCGAGGATGGTGTCGAGGACGACGATCGTCGACTCCGCTCCCTCGAGGCCGAAACGCTTCTGCCCGACGTAGCGGGTGTGCAGGAAGCGTTCGAACGCCTCGGCCGCGTTCAGGCGGTCGAGGACGTGGCGCTGCTCCGAGGGGTCCAGCGTGGTGGGGACGCCTTCGGCGTGCTGCTGGATCCAGCGCTTCTGCTCGGGGTCCTGGATGTGCATGTACTCGATGCCCAGCGTGCGGCAGTAGGCGTCGCGCAGCAGGTCCAGCGCGTCGCCCAGTCGCAGCGTGGCCCGGCCGGCGAGGCCGTCCACCACGAACTCGCGGTCGAGGTCCCACAGGGTGAGCCCGTAGGTGGTGGGGTCGAGCTCGAGGTGCAGCGG
>DATJBC010000089.1:0-8964 GCA_035515515.1 Acidimicrobiales bacterium | reverse complement strand
GGGCGGATGTTCCTCCACGCCGCCCGGCTCACGCTGGATCACCCCGCGGGGGGCCGCAGGACATGGGAGTCGCCCCTGCCCGACGACCTGCTCGCCGTGCTGGACGGACTGGAGGGGTGAGGGCGGCGTCAGGCGGCCTGGTGGGCGGCCTCCACGTCGGCGCGCGCCGCCAGCTGCTGCAGGGCGCGCGCCTCGGCCTGCCGGGCCCGGCGCACGCCGATGCCCAGCCGGGACGCCGTGGCCTGGAGCGAGGTGGGGTTGCCGTCGTCGAGGCCGTAGCGGATGCGCACCACGGCGCGCTCGAGGTCTCCCAGGCTGTCGACGGCGTCGCGCACCCGCTCGAGCACCAACTGGCGCTCGATGTCGTCCTCGAAGCGGTGCTCCTCGGCGCCCACGAGGTCCCCCAGGGAGGTGCCGGTGTCGGCGCCGGCCGGCTGGTCGAGGCTGGCCACCACCCGGGCCACGCCCTGGAGCGACTCGAGGGCCCGCTCGGCCACCCCGCTCGCCTCGGCCACCTCTTCGGGCGACGGGTCGCGCTGGAGGTCGGCGGTGAGCTCCCAGCTGACGCGCTCGGCCCGCTGGGCCTGCTCGGCCACCTCCATGGGCACGCGGATGGTGTTGCCGTGCTGCTGGACGGCGCGCTGCAGCGCCTGGCGGATCCACCACGTGGCGTAGGTCGAGAACCGGAAGCCGCGCTGCCAGTCGAACTTGTCCACGGCGCGCATGAGGCCGAAGGCGCCCTCTTGCACCAGGTCGCCGAAGTCCACGCCCCGGTCCTGGTAGCGGCGGGCCCAGTGCACCACCAGGCGCAGGTTGGCGGCGATCATCTGGCGCCGGGCCTCCAGGTCGCCGGCGGCCACGCGCTTGGCCAGCTCCACCTGCTCGTCGTGGTCGGGCAGGGGGTAGCGGTCGAGGTCGTCCAGGAACAGCCGGATGCTGTCGTGGGTGCTCGTGGTTGTGGTCGCCATCGCTCCTCTTCGCGTCGGTGGCACGGTCCTCCGTGACCCACAGCGAATAACACCGCTGTGGTGCCCGACATTCCGGCCGCCCCTCATTCCTGACCACCGGCCCGGCCGCCCAAACCCCCCCGCCCGCCGGCGCCCCCCGGACCAGCCCACCGGGCCGTCCCCGGCCCGGGGGCCCGGCCACCCCGCCCGGTTGGCGACCGGGGCCCCGGCGTGCTGCGCTGGGCCCGTGCCGGCCCGCCTGGTCGCCGTGCGCCACGGGGCGACGCGCTGGAGCGCGGCCGGGCGCCACACGGGGAGGACCGACCTCCCCCTGACCGACGAGGGCCGCCGCCAGGCCGAGGAGCTGGGGCGGCGGCTCGGGGGGCACGACTTCAGCCGCGTCCTGGTGAGCCCGCTCGTGCGGGCCGCCGAGACCTGCGCCCTGGCGGGCTTCGCCGGGCGCGCCGAGCCGTGCCCGGACCTCGGTGAGTGGGACTACGGCGCCTACGAGGGCCGCACCACCACCGACATCCGGGCCGAGCGCCCGGGGTGGTGGCTGTGGGCCGACGGCGTGCCCGGAGGCGAGACGCTGGAGGACGTGGTGCGCCGGGCCGACCGGGTCGTGGCCACCGTGCGCGACGGCTCGGGGGACGTCCTCGCCTTCGCCCACGCCCACCTGCTGCGCGTGGTGGCGGCGCGCTGGATGGGCCTGGAGGGCGCGGCCGGCGGGCGCCTCACGCTGGGGCCGGCCACCGTGAGCGTCCTGGGGTGGGAGCGCGAGACCCCGGTGATGGTCCGGTGGAACGACGCCGACGGCGACGCCCTGGCGTGAGCCGGCCGGTGCGGGGCCCGGTCCCGGGCCCCGGCGGGCGCGCCGTTCAGTGCAGGGCGCGGGCCGGGACGGGCGCGCCCCGGGCGCGCGCCACCATGTCGGCCAAGGTGAACGAGTCCAGGTGCTCGCGCATGTGCTCGCCGACGTCGGACCACACGGTGAGCAGGACGCACTGCCCCTCGTGCTGGCAGGCGCCGTTCTCGTGGGGCTGGCCGAAGTCCCCGGCCACGATGGGGCCGTCGACGGCGCTCACGATCTGGCCCAGGGTGATGGCCTCGGGGGGACGGGCGAGCACGTAGCCGCCGCCCACGCCCCGCTTGGAGCGCACCAGGCCGGCGCCTTTGAGGGCCAGGAGGATCTGTTCGAGGTAGGGCTGGGGAAGGCCGGTGCGCTCGGCGATGTCGCGCACCGACGTGGGGCTGGCGGCGTCCTCGTGCAGCGCCAAGGAGAGCAGCGCGCGGCTGGCGTAGTCGCCCCGGGTCGAGACCTTCACGTCTGAATCGTACCTGCGACCCTGCGGCGCCAGCGGCGCCGGCGGGGCGTCGGTGAATGGGTACAGTGCCGCAGATGAGCGCGGCGGCGAGCCCCAGCGGAGGGGCCGGGACCGGGGACGAGCCCCCCGCCCCCCTCGTCCCCCGCTACGGGGGCGCCTGCCTGTCGTCGGTGGTCCCCGCCCTCATGGCGCGCCTGCCGGGCGACGACGCGGGCCCGTCGGGCCGGGCGCAGGAGCCCCCGGGATGGCTGCCCGCCCCCGCGCACGAGCCCCGCCAGATCGTCCTGCTCGTCCTGGACGGGCTGGGATGGGAGTACCTGCAGGCGTCGGACGCCGCCCCCACCCTGCGCGGCGCGGCGGGCGGCCCCATCACCTCGGTGGCGCCCACCACCACCGCCACCGCCCTCACGTCGCTCACCACCGGGACGCCGCCCGCCGCCCACGGCGTGGTGGGCTACCGCGTGCGCGTCGACACCGACGGTGCGGGCCCCGGGGCCGAGGTCATGAACGTGCTGCGCTGGCGCACGGCGCGCGGCGACGCCCGGCGGACGGTGCCCCCGGCGCGCTTCCAACCCGTGGCGCCCTTCGGGGGCCGGGCGGTGACGGCGGTGACGCGCGCCGAGTTCGCCGCCACCGGCTTCACCGCCGCCCATCTGAGCGGCGCCCACCTGGCGGGCTGGTCGGTCCCCTCGGCGCTGGTGGTGCGCGTGCGCCAGCTGCTCGAGGCGGGCCACACCTTCTTGTACGTGTACTACGACGGCCTCGACAAGGTGGCCCACGAGCACGGCCTGGGCGAGTTCTACCGGGCCGAGCTGGGCGCGGTGGAGCGCCTGGTGGGGGACCTCCTGGCGTCGATGCCCCCGGGGGCCGTGCTCGTGGTCACCTCGGACCACGGCCAGGTCGAGGTGGGCGGGGCGGTGCGCCTGCTCGACCCCGCGCTCTTCGACGCCCTCGAGCTGCTCTCGGGGGAGGGGCGGTTCCGGTGGTTGCACGTGCGGCCCGGGGCGCTCGACGACGTGGTGGCCGGGGCCCGCCGGGCGCACGGCGACGAGGCGTGGGTGTGCACCCGCCAGGAGGCCGAGGCCGACGGGTGGTTCGGCGGGCCGCTGTCGGCGGCGGTGGCCGGCCGCCTGGGCGACGTCGCCGTGGTGGCGCACGCCCCCGTGGCCTTCCTCGACCCGGCCGACACGGGCGAGACCCGGCTCATGGGGCGCCACGGCTCGCTCACCTCGGCCGAGATGCTGGTCCCCCTGCTGGCCCTGGCCGTCTGACGCGCGGTTTGGCCGACGCCGCGCTGTTTGGGAGGATCGAGGCCATGGACGAGCAACCGGCCGGCCCGACAGGCGACCACGGCGACCCCGTGCTGCTGCAACCGGGCGAGCGCCCCTCGGGCCTGATCATCCCGGACTCCAGCGGGGGCGCCACCCCGAGCGAGGCCGACGTCACCGAGTCGGTGGAGCAGCCCGCCAAGGTCATGCGGATCGGCTCGATGGTCAAGCAGCTGCTCGACGAGGTGCGCAGCACCGGCCTCGACGAGGCCAGCCGGACCCGGCTGCGCGAGATCTACGAGCAGTCGGTGCGCGAGCTGGCCGACGCCCTCAGCCCCGACCTGGCGGCCGAGCTGGACCGCATGGCGCTGCCCTTCGACGAGCAGTCGGTGCCCTCGGAGGCCGAGCTGCGCATCGCCCAGGCCCAGCTCGTGGGGTGGCTCGAGGGGCTGTTCCACGGCATCCAGGCCACGCTCCTGGCCCAGCAGATGGCGGCCCGGGCCCAGCTCGAGGAGATGCGCCAGCGCGGCCTGCCGCCGGGTCCCGGCCCCGCCGACGGGCCGGGGGCCCGCCCCGGCACCTACCTCTGACCCCGTCACGGGCCGGTGCTAACGTCTGAATGACACGTCTGTGATTCCGCCGCCACCCCCGGGCCGGCGGCCAGCGGCGGCCAGGGCCCGCTGCCCCATCCACATCGAGGCCTCGAGGGAGGAACGGGGCTGACCATGGTCGCCACCGCATCGTTCGCCCACCTGCACACCCACACCGAGTACTCGATGCTCGACGGGGCGTCGCGCCTCGACGAGCTGGTGTCGGCCGCCGTGGCCGACGGCCAGCCGGCCCTGGGCATCACCGACCACGGCAACATGTACGGGGTCCTCGACTTCTACGCGGCCTGTCGCAACGCGGGGATCAACCCCGTCATCGGGACCGAGGCCTACATGGCGGCGGAGTCGCGCCACGAGCGCCCCGTGCGGCGCGGGCGCGTCGACGACACCGGCGGGGACGTCGAGGGGGGCGAGAAGCTCTACTACCACCTGACGCTGCTGGCCGAGACGAGCGCCGGCTACCAGAACCTCCTCAAGCTGTCGTCGGCCGCCTATCTCGAGGGCTACTACTACAAGCCGCGGGTCGACTGGGAGCTGCTCGAGCGCCACCACGAGGGCATCATCGCCACCACGGGGTGCCTGGGCGGCGTGGTGCTCCAGGCGCTCATGGCCGACGACGAGGAGCGGGCCCTCAAGCTGGCCGGGCGGCTCCAGGACGTCTTCGGCCGCGACAACCTCTTCGTCGAGCTCCAGGACCACGGCCTTCCCCAGCAGGCCCGCACCAACCCCGGGCTCGTCCGCATCGCCCGCCAGCTGGGCGCCCCGCTGCTCGCCACCAACGACAGCCACTACACCCATCGCCAGGACGCCGTCTCCCACGACGCCCTGCTGTGCGTGCAGACGGGCGCGCTCATCGACGACCCCAAGCGCTTCAAGTTCGAGGGGGAGGAGCACTACCTGAAGTCCGCGGCGGAGATGCGGGCCCTGTTCGGCGAGGTGCCCGAGGCGTGCGACAACACGCTGCTCATCGCCGAGCGGGCGGACGTGACCATCGAGTTCGGCCTGAACGCCCTGCCCGAGTTCCCCGTGCCCGCCACCGTGGCGGGCGACACCTACGAGGAGCGGGCCGACGCCTACCTGCGCCACCTGACCTTCGAGAAGGCCGTCGACCGCTACGGCTCGCCGGTGCCCTCGGCGGTGGCCGAGCGCCTCGACTACGAGCTCGGGGTGATCGCCGGCATGGGCTTCTCGGCCTACTTCCTGGTGGTGTGGGACCTCATCCGCCACGCCCGCGACAGCGGCATCCGGGTGGGCCCGGGACGGGGCTCCGCCGCGGGGTGCTGCGTGGCCTACTGCCTGCGCATCGTGGACCTCGACCCCATCCGCTACGGGCTGATGTTCGAGCGCTTCCTCAACCCGGGCCGCAAGCAGATGCCCGACATCGACATGGACTTCGACGAGCGCTACCGCGCCGAGATGATCCGCTACGCCGCCGAGCGCTACGGCGCCGACCGGGTGGCCCAGATCGTCACGTTCTCCACCATCAAGGCGCGTGCCGCTGTGCGCGACGCGGCGCGGGTGCTCGGGTACCCGTACGCGGTGGGGGACCGCATCGCCAAGGCCATGCCCCCCCTCATCATGGGCCGCGACACCCCGCTGCGGGCGTGCCTCGACCGCGTGGAGGGCCACGAGGACGGCTACGTGACGGCCCAGGGCCTGCGCGACATGTACAGCACCGACGACGAAGCCCGCCGGGTGATCGACGTGGCCAAGGGCCTCGAGGGCTTGCGCCGCCAGGACGGCATCCACGCCGCCGCGGTGGTGATCACCAAGGAGCCGCTCACCGAGTACCTCCCCATCCAGCGCAAGCCCGAGAGCGGCCAGGACCCGGCCGAGGCCCCCATCGTCACCCAGTACGAGATGCACGGCGTGGAGGAGCTCGGCCTCCTCAAGATGGACTTCCTCGGGTTGCGCAACCTGTCGGTGATCGAGCGCGCCCTCGACCTCGTGGAGGCCACCACCGGCCAGCGTCCCGACATCGACGCCGTCCCCCTCGACGACCCCGCCGTGTTCGCCATGTTGAAGCGCGCCGACTCCATCGGCGTCTTCCAGCTCGAGGGGGCCGCCATGCGGTCCACGATGCGGGCGCTCGCCCCCACGTCCTTCGACGACGTCGCCGCCCTGGTGGCGCTGTACCGGCCCGGGCCCATGGCCGCCAACATGCACCGCGACTACCCGGAGCTGAAGAACGGCCGCAAGCAGCTGTCGTACCTCCATCCCGACATGGAGGCCATCCTGGGCGACACCTACGGGCTCATGCTGTACCAGGAGTCGGTGATGCGGGTCGCCCAGCGCTTCGCCGGGTACACCCTCGAGGAGGCCGACAACCTGCGCAAGGCGTGCGGGAAGAAGATCCGCAAGATGATCCAGGCCGAGCGCGAGAAGTTCGTGGCGGGCTGCGCGGCCAACGGATACGGCGCCGAGCTCGGCACCCAGCTCTTCGACATCATCGAGCCCTTCGCCGACTACGCCTTCAACAAGTCGCACGCCTACGGGTACGGGCTCGTGGCCTACCAGACGGCGTGGCTGAAGGCCCACCACCCCGTCGAGTACTTCGCCGCGCTGCTCACCTCGGTCAAGGACGACAAGGACAAGACGGCCATCTACCTCGGCGAGTGCCGGGCCATGGGCATCGAGGTGCTCGTCCCCGACATCAACACCTCGGCGGGGGAGTTCACCCCCCTCACCGACGACGAGGGCGCCCGGCGCATCGTCTTCGGCCTGGCGGCGGTGCGCAACGTGGGCGAGGGCCTCGTGGAGCGCATCGTGGCCGAGCGCGCCGCGGGCGGGCCCTTCAGCGACTTCTACGACTTCTGCTGGCGCGTCGACCCCGTGGTCCTCAACAAGCGCACGGTGGAGTCCCTCGTGAAGGCGGGGGCCTTCGACTCCCTCGGCTACCCGCGCCAGGGCCTGTGCCTGGTCTTCGAGGAGATCGTCGACCGCACCCTGGAGCGCCGCCGCGAGGAGCAGGCGGGCATCTCCACCTTGTTCTCCACCCTGGAGGGCTTCGGCGAGCCCGGGGCCGACGGCACGGCGGCCTTCGGCGACCCGGCCGTGCCCGTGCCCGACACCGAGTTCACCAAGGCCCAGCGCATGGCCTTCGAGAAGGAGATGCTGGGCCTCTACGTGAGCGACCACCCCCTGCGGGGCTTCGAGGGGGCCCTGGCCCGCCTGACCGACTGCACGGTGGGCGACATCAAGGAGCTCGACGACGCCCCGCCGGACGCCATGGGGCGCGACGGCCAGGTCCGCACGGTGGGCGGGGTGGTGACCGGCCTGGTGCGGCGCTACACCAAGCGCGGCGAGCTCATGGCCACCTTCGTGCTCGAGGACCTGCGGGCCTCCATCGAGGTGTTCGTCTTCCCCAAGGTGATGCAGGAGGTGGGCCCCCTGCTGTGCGACGACGCCGTGTTCGTGGTCCGGGGCCGCCTCGACACCCGGGACGACCAGGTGAAACTGGTGTGCATGGAGGCCACCCGGCCGCAGCTCACGGCGGACGGCGCCGGGGAGCTGCGCGTGGAGCTGCCGCTCGGGGTCCTCACCGACTCGGTGCTCGAGCGCCTCAAGGCGCTGTTGTCCGAGCACCCCGGGAACGAGCCCGTCTACCTGCACGTCGGGCAGACCGTGCTGCGCCTGCCCGGTGAGTTCAACGTCGACAGCCGCCGTGGCCTGCTGGGGGAGCTGCGCATGCTCCTGGGGTCGAGCGCCATCGTGGCGTAGGGCCCGGCGGGGCGGCCGGGGCCCTGGTACGGGGGGCCGCCGCCCCCCCACGGGGGCCGGGAAGGGCCCGTCGAGTGGGCTAGGGGTCGCCGCGTCCCGTATCCTGGTGGGTACCCCTCGAGGCGCACCGGCCCTGGCCCTGCCATTGCCGGCGTGACGCGGGGGCGAGCCGGACGAGCAGCGACGAGACGGAGCAGGCGATGCCGTTTGAGGTCGGGACCAAGGACTGCACAGCGCTGAGCGACGCCGAGCTGGCCGAGATGGCCGATCTGTGTGTCGAGCGGGAGCCGGGGTTCGACATCGGCTTTCTGTCCAAGCAGTGTGAGGAGTGGGTTCTGATCACCCTGGCCCGCGAGGGTCGCAAGCTCCGGGGGTACTCGTTCTCCACCCTCGAGCGCATCGGGGGGACGCCGTCGCTGCTCATCGGCCTGGCCACCGTGGACCGCACGGCGAAGGCCGACCAGTCCCTGCGGCTCATGCTGGCCGACCAGTACCGGCGGGCGCTGTTGGCCTTCCCGGACGAGGACGTGCTGGTCGGCACCCGCCTGGCCGGAGCGCAGGGCTACCAGGCCTTCAGCGGCCTCACGGAGGTCGTGCCCCGTCCCGACCACAAGCCCAGCGGCGAGGAGCGCGCCTGGGGCAGGCGCCTGGCCAAGCGCTTCGGGGCCGACGGCCGCATCGACGACCGCACCTTCGTGCTGGCGGGCCAGGGCGAGCCGACGGGAGCCCTCGACTTCGACGGGCCCAAGGTGAAGGTCCCGGTAGACGGGGTGGCGGCGCTGTTCGCCTCGGTGGGCGCCGGCCGGGGGGACCGGCTGGTCACCTTCGGCTGGGCCATGGCCGAGGACCTGGCCTCGGGGACGCTCACCTCGGGTCGGGCCCAGCGCTGATCTCGAGCCCCCACCGGCGCTGGCCGGCGACGGGTCATGGGCGCGGGAGGAGCGCGGCGACCGTTTTGTAGCAGTGGCCTTGGCGTGGCCGGCTCACGGTGACGAGCAGGTACTGCGGCCGGAAGCCGAGGACGGCGGCCAACGACCTCCCCGACAGCCGTTCCCATCCCGACGAGCGGATGCCGGCCAAGGCCCGGCGGTCCTCG
>DATJBC010000088.1:0-2158 GCA_035515515.1 Acidimicrobiales bacterium | reverse complement strand
GGTGTTCGCCTACGGCGACGCCCGCTTCGCGGGGTCGATGGGCGGGCGGCGGCTCGACGCGCCGGTGGTGGGCGTGGCCGGCGACCCCGCCACCGGCGGGTACTGGCTGGTGGCGGCGGACGGCGGGGTGTTCGCCTACGGCGCGCCCTTCCTGGGATCGACGGGCGGGCACCGCCTCGACGCGCCCGTGGTGGGCATGGCCCCCACCGCCGACGGCGCCGGCTACTGGCTGGTGGCCAGGGACGGCGGGGTGTTCGCCTACGGCGACGCCCGCTTCGCGGGGTCGATGGGCGGGCGGCGGCTCGACGCGCCGGTGGTGGGCGTGGCCGGCGACCCCGCCACCGGCGGGTACTGGCTGGTGGCGGCAGACGGCGGGGTGTTCGCCTACGACGCGCCCTTCCTCGGATCGACGGGCGGGCAGACCCTGCCGCGCGCCGTGGCGGGCGTGGCCGCCGCCGGCGGCGCCGGCTACTGGACGGCCGGCGCCGACGGCACCGTCCACGCCTTCGGCGACGCACCCGACGACGGGTCGCTGGCGGTGCTGGCGCTGGCCGGCCTGACGGTGGTGGTCGACCCCGGCCACGACGGGGGCAACGGCGCGCACCCGGCGGTCATCGGCCGCCCCATCGACGGCGGCGGCTTCACCGAGCCCTGCGACACGGTGGGCACGGCCACCGACGCCGGCTACCCCGAGCACGCCTTCACCTGGGCGGTGGCCCTGACGGCCCAGGCCCAGCTCCAGGGGGACGGGGCCCGCGTGGTGCTGACCAGGGGCAGCGACACCGGCGTGGGGCCCTGCGTGAACGTGCGGGCGGCCATCGCCGATCAGCTGCACGCCGCGGCCGCCGTGTCGATCCACGCCGACGGCGGCCCGCCGGGGGGCTCGGGCTTCTCCGTCGACACGCCGCTGCCCGTGGTGAGCTCCATCTCCGACAACCGGGCCATCGTGGGGCCCTCGGCCCAACTGGGCCGGGACGTGCGCGACGCCTTCGAGTCCGTGGCCGCCGAGCCCACGGCCGACTACACCGGCACCGCCGGCATCGTCCCCCGCTCGGACCTGGGCGGGCTCAACCTGTCCACCGTGCCCAAGGTGCTCGTGGAGTGCGCCAACATGCGCAACGCCCACGACGCCGCCCTGACCGTGAGCCCGCAGTGGCAGCAGCTCGCCGGCCAGGGGATCGCCGCCGGGGTGGCGACCTACCTGGAGGACGCCCTGCGCACCTGACGGCACCCGGGCGCCGCCCGGAGCACGGCGGCGCTCAGGAGCCGCCCCGGAGCATGGCGGCGCTCAGGGGCCGCCCCGGAGCATGGCGGCCATCCCCTCGATGAAGGGGTCGGGGTTGGCGGTCTTGGCCTCCACGATGCCGCGCATGTCGGGCACGTAGTGCTCGAAGGTGTCGCCCTCCATGGCGGCCACGATGCCGGCCGCCATCTCCTCGGCGCTGATCTTGGGCCCGGCGTAGAGCGGGTCGTCGTTGCCGGGGAGGTCCCAGATCTCGGTGTCGATCGGACCGGGGTTCACCAGGCGGACCTGGACGCCGGTGTCGAAGAGGTCCACGGCAGTGGCCTCGCTCCACCCGCACAGGGCGAACTTCGAGGCCGAGTAGGCGGCCTCGTTGGCGTTGCCCAGGCGGCCGGCCACGCTGGCCACGTTCACGATCATGCCCGCCTTGCGCCCGAGCATCCGGGGCAGCAGGGCCATCGTCATGCGCGCCGGGGCGAGGAAGTTCACGGCCATCACCCACTCCACGGTGGCGGCGTCGAGGGCCGTGGTGTGGCGCCGCATGGGCACCCCGGCGTTGTTCACCAGGCAGTCGAGGTGCCCGAAGGCCTCCCAGGCCTCGACGGCCACGGCCTCGGCCCGCTCCAGGTCGGCGAGGTCGGCCACCCACATGCGCGAGCCCGGCGCCGCGGCCCGGCAGCGCTCGAGGACCTCGGCCAGGCGGTCCCGGCGCCGCGCCACCAGGCCCACCGTCGCCCCCCGGCCGGCCAGCATCGGGGCCAGGGCGGCGCCGATGCCCGACGACGCCCCGGTGACGAGCACCCGCGAGCCTGCGATCTCCATGTGCGCCTCCGTGCCCTCGGCCCGCGCCGGGGCGCGGGGTGCCGCGGCGCCAAGTAGAACACGGCCATGGCCATCCTCGACGAGATCCGGCGG
>DATJBC010000087.1:0-3865 GCA_035515515.1 Acidimicrobiales bacterium | reverse complement strand
CGTCGTCGTGCTGGCCACGCTCGTCATCGCGGGCACCGGCGCCTACGTCGTGGCCCGCGTCATCGGGGTGGGCGCGCTGGGCAGCGCCTTGGCCGGCACCGTCTACGAGCTCGGCGGCCCGTTCTTCGGCTGGCTGGGCTGGCCCGTGGCGGCGGTCATGTCGTGGGCACCGTGGCTGGTGGCCGCCACCGTCGTCATCCTGCGGGGCCGGCGGCGCCTGGCGGGCGTGACGTGGTTCGCCGTGGTGCTGGCCCTGGCCGTCTACGCCGGCCAGCCCGACGCCCTCGTGCCCCTGGGGGCGGGCGTGGTGGTCTTCGTGGCCGCCGCCCTGGCCCAGCGGAGCGCGGCGTTCGGCGGGGGCGGCCCGGTCCGGCGCCCGCTGGGCGACCTGGCGCTGGCTGCCGTGGGGGGCGTGGCGCTGGGCGCACCCCTGTTGTTGCCCGGGATCCAGCTCACCACGGGCGCCATCCGCACCACCAAGGCGTCCACCCCGGGGCTCCCGCCCCACGACCTCCTGGCCGTGGCGGTGGCCGGGTTCGACGGCTTCCCCTGGGCCGGCAGCCGCTGGTTCGGGGCGTTGTCGGGCAACGGGAGCTACCAGGAGGCCGCGCTCTACCTCGGGGTGGTCGCCCTCGTCCTGGCGGTGACGGCCGTGGCCGTGCACCGGGAGGGGGCCACGGCGCGGGCCCTGGCCGCCGTGGCCGTCGTCAGCACCGTGCTCGTGTTCGCGCCGGGGCTGCCCGGCCTCGACGTCGTGCCCGGCGCCGTGCGCTGGCACCGCAGCGACATCCTCCTCGCCCTGGCCGTGGCGGTGCTGGCCGGGATGGGGGGCGACGCCGTGGCCCACGCCTGGCGGGCGGCGCGCACCCGGGCCTGGCTGGCGGGCGGCTTCGCCGCCGGCGCCGTCGTGCTGGGGGCCACGTGGCTCCTGGCCGACGGCGGCCTGTCCCCCGCGGACCACACCATCCGGACGCAGTCCCTGGCGTGGCCGGCGGCGTCGGTGGCGGTGGGCCTGGTCGTGGCGGGCGGCGCCGCCCTGGGCGCCCGGCGCCCGTCGCTCGCCCCGGGGAGCGGCGACGCCCCGGCGCGCCGGTGGGGCGCGGGCCTGGTGGTGGCCCTCCTGGCGTGCGAGACCGGCTTCCTCGTATGGGCCGGGGCGCCCCTGTGGTCGTCGACCGACACCTTCTTCCCCTCCACCGCGGCGGTGACGGCCTTGCAGCGCGCCGCGGGCGACGCGCTGGTGGGCTTCGGCGCCCGCGCCTGCTCGGTGCCCCCCGACCTCGGCGTCCCCCAGGACGCCAACGTGGCCTACGGCGTGCACGAGTTCGACGTGTACGACCCGGTCACGCCCAAGGCGCTCTTCCGCTCGTGGGAGGACGCCACGGGGCAGCCGGCGGGGCTGGGCAACCCGGTGTCGGTGTTCTGCCCGGTGGTCACGTCGGCCGCCGAGGCCCGCCGCTACGGCGTGGGCGTGATCCTCGTCCCCGCCGGCAGCCCCCGCCCCCCGGGGACCGTGTTCCTGGCGCGCGTCGACGACGCCGCCCTCTACCGCGTCCCCGGCGCGGCCCCGGCCACCGTCACCGCGGCCCCGTCCCCCTCGGCGCCCGCCTCGTCCCGGGGACCGGCGCGGGCGCTGGCCGTGACCCATCCCGACCCCGCCACGTGGCGCATGGCGCTCGACGAGGCCGCGCCGGCCGTCGTCCAGCTCCACCTGCTGTCGGTGCCCGGGTGGCACGCCACCCTCGACGGCCGGCCGCTCCCCCTGCGCCGCACGGGGGGCGCCCTCCTCGAGGCGACGGTCCCCGCCGGGCGGCACGTGCTGGAGCTCGGCTACTGGCCGGTGTCGTTCACCTGGGGCCTGGCCATCGCCGGGGCGGGCGTGCTCGGGCTGGCGGCGGCCGGGGGGCGCTCAGTGCGCCGTCGGCGCCGCCGCGCCGGCGGGGCGGGGGGCTGACGCCGCCTCGGGCGGTCGGGGCGCCCGGGCGGGATCGGCGGACGCCCCCGGGGCGCGCCGCCGCCGCCGGCGGACCCCCGACGCCGCCCCCGCGGCCAGGAGCCCGGCGGCGCTCACGGCGGCCAGCACCGAGCCGGCCACGAAGGCGCTCGGCAGGTAGTGCACGACGATCGTGTGGCGCCCCGCCGGCACCCGGGCCTGGAGCATGGCCCCGGCGAACTCCCGCAACGCCAGGGGCCGCCCGTCGATGGAGGCGTGCCAGCCCGGCACGTCGGTGAGGCGCAGGCGCAGGACGGTGGCGACGGGCTCGTCGGTGACGAGGTGCCAGGTGGCGGGGTCGCCCGACGTCACGGCCACGGGCAGGCCCGGCGCGTCGTCGCCGGGCAGGGCACCCGACGGCGCCAGCGCCGTGACGGTGGCATCGCCGGCGCCGGGCACCCGGTAGAGGTCCTCGCCGCCGATGCGCGCGGCGAGGACCGTGCCCGCCGGCGCCGGCTGGCCGGACCGCACGAGCAGGTAGCCCACGCCGTAGCGGCGGGCCTCGGCGGCCGTGCGCAGCACGGGGCAGAAGGCGCTCACCGGGATGGCGTGGGGGGCGTGCGTCGCCTTGAAGAGCCGCAGCGGGGTGACGGGGTCGTAGGCCGACAGCTCGCGCACCCCGGCGAGCGTGTTGGCCTCGGGCAGGATGCCGAGCGTGGGGGGCAGCTCGCACGACGCCGAGCCGAACCCGACGCGGCTGGAGCCCACGGTGCGCGCCAGCGCGCGCTCGTCGGCGGTCAGCGGCGCGAAGGTCGGGCTCGAGGACCACACCGGCGCGCTCACGTGGGCCAGCGAGGCCGTCTCGCACGCCAGCAGGACGAGCGCCGCGCACCACCCCACCCGGGCCCCGCGCGTGCGGCGCGCCATGTAGAGCAGCCCCGCCACGGCCAGGCCGAGCGCCACCTGCCCCGCCGGCCAGGCGAAGCTGTGGCGCCGCAGCTGGGCCGCCGCGCCGGTGAGGGGCCCCGTGCCGATCACCCACAGGGCGGCCAGGCACAGGCCCACGATCCCGAAGCCTCCCGCCAGCCACGCCGGCAGGCTCGGGTGCCAGCGCGCCCGGGTCAGCTCCTCGACGCCCACCCCGGCCAGCACGGCCACGGCCAGCCCCACCAGGACGAGCGCCAGGTGCCAGCGCGCCCGGAAGGGCAGGCTGTTCAGCACCGACGACACCCCGGGCGCGAAGGCGAGCACGAACATGACCGCGCCCGCCGCCGACAGCGCCACCACGCCCGGGTCGCGGCGTCGGCGGGCGGCGCCCATCACGGCCAGCACGACGGCGATGGCCCCCAGGTACGACGCCGAGCCCACGCTGAACCACTGGCTCTTGGTGATGCTCGTGCCGCTGTAGCCCGGCAGCAGCATGCTGACCACGCTCTCGGCGCTCAGCGCGCCGTTCACCCGCGGGGCGTGGATGAACACCGACCCCAGCACCAGCTGGGCCCCGGGGAGGAGCAGCGGCGCGCTCAGGGCCAGCCCCGCCACCACCGCCACCACCAGGTCGGCGAAGGCGCGGGCGGTGCCCCCCGCCCCCCCGAAGCGGGCCGTGGTGGCGCCCAGGAGCACCACGGCGAACACGAGCAGGGCGGGCGCCAGCACCACCAGGGCGTCGGGCTGCCCGGCGTAGACGGTGGCCGCCAGGGCCAGGGCGAGGCCCACCACGGCCCGCAGGCGATAGCGTCCCCGCACCACCGCCACGGTGGCCGCCAACAGCCACCCCGACCAGGCCATGACCCCGCCGATGGGCCAGCCCAGGAAGCCGATGAACGAGGCGCTCAACTCGTAGACGGTGCCGGCCATGGCCGCCCCCGCCACGCCCAGGCCCAGCACCCGCGCCAGCACGTAGACGCCCGTGCCCGCCAGCGCCAGGGTGAC
>DATJBC010000086.1:0-11396 GCA_035515515.1 Acidimicrobiales bacterium | reverse complement strand
CGCGTAGCTGTTCACGTTCGGCGATCTTGACGCCGCGGTCTCGCGTGGCTCGTCTGGATTCGTGCACGTCAGGAACGCCTCACGGTCAGCGTTACGAAATCAAGATCGCACCCAGGTGTGCTCCAAGCTCTCCCCTTGAGTGCCACTGGGGCGTTGCTGACCGAACGGATAGCGGTCGCGCGCGCGGTAGCGACCGTTTCGCTTCTCGATGAACCCATCTCGTGGCCTCCGGCTCGGGGCCCCGTGGGGCGTGGGGGGACCGCCCGGGGAGCGGTTGGGAGCGGACCAGGGCAAACGCAGGAGCACGCAGACACACAGAGGCGCTCCCGGTCGAACGCACGTCTGCCGCTCTGAGCAGGCACGTTACCGGCTCAGATCCTCGAGGCGGCGGGCGGAATCGAACCGCCGTACGGGGCTTTGCAGGCCCCTGCCTAAACCACTCGGCCACGCCGCCGCGACCGGACGAGCCTATCCGGTGCGCCGAGGGGCCCTCCGAGGCCCGCTGCCTGGTCAGGCCGCACGTGCATGCGTCGAGAGGCGCAGTCCAGGTGGTTGAATCAGGTCCATGCGGATCGCCCTCATCGCTCCACCGTGGACGCCGATCCCGCCGCCGCTGTACGGGGGGATCGAGCTCGTGGTGGACCAGATGGCCCGGGGGCTGGTGGCCGCCGGGCACGACATCACGCTGTTCACCACGGGCGACTCCACCTGCCCGGTCCCCCGCCAGTGGGTCCTCCCCCACGCCGAGGGCATGCGGATCGGCATGGCCGTGCCCGAGCTCCGCCACGTCGTCCACGCCTACGAGGCCGTGGCCGGCTACGACGTCGTCCACGACCACACCGTGATGGGGCCTTTCTACGCCGAGCGCTACCCGGGCCTGCCCGTGGTGACGACCATCCACGGCCCCTTCAACGACGAGCTCACCGACCTGTACCGGGTGCTCTCGCCGCGCGTGCCCACCGTGGCCATCTCCCACGCCCAGCACCGTGGCGCCCCCGACATCCCTATCGCCCGCGTCATCCACCACGGCGTGGACGCCGCGGCCTTCCCCTTCGGGGACGGCTCGGGCGACGCCGAGGGCGACTACTGCCTCTTCCTGGGGCGCATGGCGCCGGACAAGGGTGCGCACCGGGCCATCGCGGTGGCGCGCAAGGCGGGCATGCGGGTGTTGCTCGCCGCCAAGATGCGCGAGCAGTGGGAGCGTGCCTACTTCGACGAACAGGTGGCGCCGCTGCTGGGGCACGACGCCGTCTACCTGGGCGAGGTCCCCCACGAGCACAAGCTCGACCTGCTGGCCAAGGCGCGCGCCCTGCTCTTCCCGATCCGCTGGAACGAACCCTTCGGCATGGTCATGCTCGAGTCCATGGCGTGCGGGACGCCGGTTCTGGCCTTCCCCGAAGGGGCCGTCCCCGAGGTGGTCGACGACGGCAAGACGGGATTCCTGTGCGAGGACGAGACCGCCATGGTCGAGGCCCTCACGCGGGTGGACCAGCTGTCACGGGCGGACTGCCGCGCCGCGGTCGAGGGCTACTTCTCCACCGAGCGCATGGTGGCGGACCACGTGGCGCTCTACGAGGAGCTGCTCCGGCGCTGACGCCGGGGCCGGGGCGGCGTGGCAGGCCGCCGCCCGGGAGCGGCGGTCAGGTCTTGGTGCGGGTGAAGAGGTGCACGAGGCGAACCACCACCGCCACCACGACCACCAGCACCGCCACCTTGATGGCGAAGAGCACCAGGCCGGCGATGGCGTGCACCACCCACAGCACGACGAGGATGCCCCCGACCACACCGGCCACGACGAGGGCGGTGTCGAGGAGGCTGAGGCCCTTCGAATCGCTGTCGCTCATGTGCCCTCCGGGGCCGGCCCGTCGCTGCGGCCCTGTCCCCACGCTACGCCCGGCGGGGCCCCGGGGGGTGCCGGGCCCGGGCCGGCGCCGTCCACGAGCACGCCGGGGTTCAGGACCCCCGCGGGGTCGAGCGCCCGCTTGGCGGCCCCCAGCGCCTGGGCAAACAGCGCCGGGCGCTGGCGGTCGTAGAAGGGGCGGTGGTCGCGGCCCACGGCGTGGTGGTGGGTGACGGTCCCCCCCGCCCCGAGGAGGGCGTCGGTGGCGGCCTCCTTCACGGTCGCCCACTGGGCCAGCTCGTCGCCGCGACGCGCCGGCGCCAGCACCGTGAAGTAGGGCGCCGCGCCATCGGGGTAGGCGTGGGTGAGCCGGCACGTGACGGCCCCCTCCCCCGCCCCCACGGCTGCCAGGGCGTCGCGCACCGCCGCGTTCACGGCGTGGTGCAGCTCGTCGAAGCGGTCCCACGTCACCGCCGTCTCGAAGGTCTCGCACAGCACCCCGAGCCGCACCAGCCCGTCGCGCAGGTACGGGGCCCGCATGAACGAGCGCCGCCACGCGCCGGTGGCGCCCGGGGGCGCCGCCGCGTCGTCGCTCACGGCCCACGGGTCGGCGTCGAGCATCCCGCCCACCCCCGCCAGGCACTCGGTGGCGCTGGCCGCCCAGGCGTCGACGGGGTGCTCGGCCGACTCGAACGCCACGAGCAGCACCGCGGCCCGGCCGTCGCCCGCGCCGTTCACGAGCGCCTCGAGGGGGTCGACCAGCCGGCAGTTGCTCGGCTGGAGGCCCGACTGGGCGAGGGCGCGCACCGCCACGGACCCGGCGCCGAAGCTCGAGAAGCGCGCCGCCGCGGCGGCGCGCCAGCGCGGCCGCGGGCGCACCCCCATCCACGCCACGGTCACCACGCCCAGGGCGCCCTCGGAGCCGAGGAACAGGCGGTCGGGCGAGGGGCCCGCGCCCGACGCCGGCAGGCGCCTCGTCTGCACGGTGCCCGCGGGCGTGACGACCTCCATCGACTCCACCAGGTCGTCGATGTGGGTGGGGCCGGTGGCGAAGTGCCCGCCGGCCCGGGTGGCGATCCACCCGCCCAGGGTGGAGCACTCGAAGCTCTGGGGGAAGTGGCGCAGGGTGAGGCCGTGCGGGCGCAGCCCGTCCTCGAGGTCGGGGCCCAGGGTGCCGGCCCGGATGCGGGCCGCCCGCGACACGGCGTCGACCTCGACCACCCCTCGCAGGGCGGTGGTGTCGAGCGAGACCACGCCGGCGTACCCCTCGCCCACGTCGGGCTCCACGCCGCCCACGACGCTCGAGCCGCCGCCGTAGGGGATCACGGCGGCGCCGGCCGACGAGCACCAGTCGAGGACGGCCGCCACCTCGGCGGCGTCCCGAGGGAACACCACGACGTCGGGGGGATGGTCGATCTGCCCCCGCAGGGCCCGCACCACGTCGCGGTAGGAGCCGCCGAGGCTGTGCGCGGCGCGGGTCCGGGGGCCGGCGTCGGCGATGGGCGCCAGCGCGGGCGGGGCCTCCAGACGCGGCGCGCCGAGGCCGAGCTCCGAGGGCTCCGGGGGCACGGCGCGCCCGCCGTCCAGCGCGAAGCGAGCCGACACCGTGCGCGCCAGGGCGTCGAGCTCGGCGTCGGCCAGGCCCTCGCCGTCGTAGCCCCAGCCCCACCAGGAGCGCTCACGCACGGCTGCATCGTCGCCGCGAACCGCGGCGCGCGTCGAGCGTGTCCCTCTCCGTCGGCGCGCCCGCTCGGGCACGGGCGCCGTCGGGGCCGGGCGTGGCGGGGCCCCCTCGACGCCGGTGCTACCGTCGCCCGTGTCCTTCCGGTCGTTGCGCCAGGAGCTGCTCGAGCGCACCGACCTGCACGGTGACGCCTTCTGCCGGGCCCTGTCCGACGCCGCGGACCTCTGGCTCGCCGGGCTCCTCGTCCAGGCCACGACGGGCGACGACCGCGGCGTGGCGCTCGTGGCCGTGGGCGGGTACGGGCGCGGCGAGCTGTGCCCCTACAGCGACCTCGACCTCGTGCTCGTGCACGAGCGCCGCGGGGACGTCTCGGCCCTGGCCGACGCCGTGTGGTACCCGGTGTGGGACGAGGGCATCCGCCTCGACCACTCGGTGCGGCGCCCGGGCGAGGTCCTCGAGGTCGCCCGTGAGGACCTGCGCGCCCAGCTGGGCCTGCTCGACGGGCGCGTGGTGGCGGGCGACGCCTCGGTGGCCTTGCCCATGCTCGCCCAGGCGCTCGAGCAGTGGCGGGCCCGGGCCGGCACCTGGCTGCCCGAGCTCGCCGCCCAGGTCGCCGAGCGGCGCCGCGCCCAGGGCGACGTCGCTTTCCTCCTCGAGCCCGACCTGAAGGAGGCCCACGGCGGGCTGCGCGACGTCCACGCGGTGGTGGCCGCGGGGCGCGCCGTGGCCGCCCTCTCGGCACAGGTCGACCTGGCGTCGCTGGCCGCCCCGCGCGCCACGCTCACCGCGGCCCGTGTCGAGCTGCACCGCTTCACCGGGCGCGCCACCGACCGGCTGCTGCTCCAGGAGCAGGACCAGGTGGCCGCGGTGCTCGACTACGACGACGCCGACGCGCTGATGGCGGCCATCGCCGAGGCGGGGCGCACCGTGGCCTGGGTGAGCGACGACGTGTGGCGCCGGCGCTCGACGCGTCCCGACGGCCCCGAGCGCCGGCGGTGGTGGCAGCCCCGGGCCCGGCCACCCGGCCCCGGGGAGGGCACCACGGTGGTGGAGGCGGAGCCCGGCATCGCGCTGGAGCTGGCCGGGGCGCGCGCCGACGACGGCGAGGTCGTGCTGGGCGCCGGCGCGGACAGCGCCGGCGACCCCGGGCTCCCCTTCCGCCTGGCCGCCGTGGCCGCCGAGCGCGGCCTGCCCATCGGCCGGGGCGCGCTGGAGGCGCTGGCCGGCACGGGGGCAGCGCCCCCCGAGCCGTGGCCGCCCGAGATGCTGGGTTCTTTCGTCCGGCTCCTCGCCGCGGGGCCGGCGGGCATCCCCGCCATCGAGGCCCTCGACCAGCGGGGCATCCTCGTGCGCCTCCTCCCGGAGTGGGCGGCGGTGCGCAACCGCCCCCAGCGCAACGCCTATCACCGCTTCACCGTCGACCGGCACCTGCTGGAGGCGGCCGCCCAGGCCTCCACCCGTGCCGGCCGGGTGCAGCGTCCCGACCTGCTCCTGGTGGGGGCGCTGCTGCACGACATCGGCAAGGGGTACCCCGGCGACCACACCGAGGCCGGCATCACGGTGGTGGACGCCCTGGCCCGGCGCATGGGCTACGCCCCCGCCGACGTGGCGGTGCTCACGGGCCTGGTGCGCAACCACCTGCTCCTGGCGGACGCCGCCACCCGGCGGGACCTCGACGACCCCGCCACCGTGCAGGCGGTGGCGGCCGCGGTGCAGACGCGCGACCAGCTCGACCTGCTGGCGGCGTTGACCGAGGCGGACGGCATGGCCACGGGGCCCGCGGCGTGGGGCACCTGGAAGGCGGGGCTCGTGGCCGACCTCGTCGCACGCGTGGACCGCTACCTGTCCGAAGGCGTGGTGGTGCGCGAGGCGTCGGGCGTCACCGACCGCCACCGCGGCTTCATGCGCCAGGTGGAGCGCCTGGGCCGCTCGGTGGTGGCCGCCGACGTCCCCGAGGTCACGGTGGTGGCCCGCGACCGCCCCGGGCTCCTGTCGGCGGTGGCCGGCGTGTTCGCGCTGCGGGGCCTCGACGTCCGCTCGGCCGACATCTCGGGCGAGGACGGCTTCGCCGTGGAGACCTTCGTGGTGGAGCCGGCGCGGGGCCGCTGGCCCGACTTCAAGCTCGTCGCCGACGAGCTCGAAGCCGTCCTGCGGGGGACCTTCCCCCTCCAGGAGCGGCTGGCCGAGCAGGCGCGTGCCTACGCCGAAGGCCGCCGGGCGGTGTCCCCGCATCCGGTGACGCCCCAGGTGAGCGCCGACAACGGCGCATCGGCCCAGTCCACGGTGCTCGAAGTGCACGCCGAGGACGCCGTGGGCCTGCTGTACCGGGTCACCGCCGCGCTCTTCGACCTGGACCTCGACGTGGTGGCGGCGCGGGTGTCGACCTTCGGGCAGGAGGTGGTCGACGCCTTCTACGTGCGCGACACGGTGAGCGGCGGCAAGGTGACGGACCCGGAGCGAATCGCCCTGATCAGCGAGCGCGTCATGCGCATCATCGCCAACCAGGAGGACACGTCGGCCCACTCTCGGTGAGCACATTCCCCACAACGCACGGTGGGGGGTGCAGTCTGGTCCACGGGGCGCGCTGGTAGCATCGCCGGTCGGAGCCGCACGCGATGCCGCACGCAGCACACCGACGCCGCAATGACGACGCCCGGCATCGCTGGGTGATCGTCGCCGTTGTCGTGGTCGTCGCCGTCCTCGGGGCCGGGGGCGCAGCCCTCGTCGTGACCAAGGCCGGGCCGTTCACGGCCGCGGCCGCGCCCGCCAAGCCGCCGGGCCGCCTCGACGTGGTGTCGGCCACGCCGGGGCCCGACGCCACCGGCGTGCCCTCCGACGCGGCGGTGAGCGTCGCCTTCACGGTCCCGCTGGCGCCCGACACGCCCATGCCCTCGCTCGAGCCCTCCGTGGCGGGTACCTGGATGCGGACCTCCCCCACCACGCTGTCGTTCGACCCCTCGGGCCCGCTGCCCCCCGGTGCCACCCTCTCGCTGGCGGTGCCGGGCGGGGACGGCGGCGTGCGGGGGGCGCAGGGTCAGCACCTGCCCCAGTCGGTGACCACGCACTTCAGCGTGGCGCCCATGCCCCTGTTGCGCGTGCAGCAGCTGCTCGCCACCCTCGGGTACCTGCCGCTCTCCTTCACGCCCGCCGGCGCCACGTCGGACGCGGCCGACGAGGCGGCCACGCCCCAGGTGGGGTCGTTCGCCTGGAAGTGGTCGACGATGCCCGCCCAGTTCAGCGCGCTGTGGTCACCGGGCCAGCCCGACCCGGTGACGCAGGGCGCCGTGATGGCCTTCCAGAGCCAACAGCACATGACCACCGACGGCATCGCCGGTCCCAAGGTGTGGGGGGCGCTCCTCCAGGCGGCCGCCGCCCACCAGATGGACGCCGACCCGCACTACGACTGGGTGGACGTGTCCGAGGCCCGGCCCGAGCGGGTGCGGGTGTGGCGCGACGGGGCCATGGTGTACACGACGCTCGCCAACACCGGCATCTCGTCCGCCCCCACCGTCCCGGGCACATGGCCGGTCTACGCCCGCTACGTGTCCACCACCATGTCGGGGACGAACCCCGACGGCAGCCACTACCGCGACCCGGGCGTGCCCTGGGTGAGCTACTTCCACGGCGGGGACGCCCTGCACGGCTTCATCCGGGCGGGCTACGGGTCGCCCCAGAGCCTGGGGTGCGTCGAGATGCCCCCCGCGGCGGCCGCCGTCGTCTACCCCTTCACCCCGCTCGGCACCCTCGTCACCGTCGAGTAACCCCACACGGCCAGGCTCAGGACGGAGCCGACGGGAAGCGGGGCTGGCGGCGCTGGCGCAGCGCCGCCAGGCCCTCACGGGCGTCGGGACCGAGGAAGCCGAGCATCTCCAGCGCCACCGACTCGCCGAAGCCCGGTAGCGCCTGGCGCAGCCAGTCGTTCATGACCCGGCGCGTCCACTGCACGGCGGTCGCGCTCCCCGCCGCCAGGCGGGACGCCACCGCGACGGCCTCGGGGAGCACCTCGTCGTCGGCGACGCACTTCGTCACCAGGCCGATGCGCTCCGCCTCGGGCCCGTCCACGAAGTCGGCGGTCAGCAGGTAGTACTTGGCCTTGGCCATCCCGCACAGAAGGGGCCACAGCAGCGCGGCGTGATCGCCGGCGGCCACCCCCAGCCGCGCGTGGCCGTCGGAGAGGCGCGCCGAGCGTCCCATGATGCTGACGTCGGCCATGAGGGCCACGGCCAGGCCGGCACCCACCGCCACGCCGTTGATGGCCGACACGACGGGCTTGTCGGCACCGAGCATCTTCTCGACGATGGCGCGGGCGTCGCGCCACTGCTCGAGCAGCGCGTCGTAGTCCTCGGTCATGGTGTCGATCATGTCGAGGTCCCCGCCGGCGCTGAACGCCCGTCCCGCGCCGGTGACCACCGAGACGCGCGCTCCGGGGTCGGCGTCGATGACCGCCCACACCTCCGACATCTCCCGGTGCATGCGCACGTTGGCGGCGTTGAGCACCTCGGGCCGGTTGAAGGTCACGACCACGACGCCGTCGGTGCGCCGGTCGAAGGCCAGGTGCTCGAAGTCCCCGTAGTCGGCTGCGGTCATGGCCGCCACCCTAGGACGGGCCCCGGCGCGCTCCGGGCCACGCCCCCGGCCGCCGGTGCTCAGGGCGCCCGGGGGGCGTGCCGCCACCCATTAGCGTGAGCGGCCATGCCCGGGCCCGCCGTCGCCACCGAGTCCATCGCCCGTCAGTTCGGCGACTACTGGGCCGTCGACGGCGTCGACCTCGAGATCGCCGCCGGCGAGATCTACGGGTTCCTCGGGCCCAACGGGGCGGGCAAGTCGACGCTGGTGCGGATGCTGTGCACCTTGCTGCGGCCCACGCGCGGCTGTGGCCGGGTGGGCGGCTTCGACGTGGCCCGCCACCCCGAGGAGGTGCGGCTGCGCATCGGCGTGGCGCTGCAGGACGCCGCCCTCGACGACCGCCAGACAGGGCGCGAGCTGCTCGACCTCCAGGGACGGCTCTACGGGCTGCACCGCCACGAGCGATCGGTGCGCGTGGCCCAGGTGCTGCGCCTGGTGGACATCGGCAGTGCCATCGACCGGCAGATCAAGACGTACTCGGGCGGCATGAAGCGTCGCCTCGACCTGGCCGCGGCGCTCATCCACGACCCCGACATCCTCTTCCTCGACGAGCCCACCACCGGCCTCGACCCCGAGAGCCGCGCCGCGGTGTGGGACGAGGTGCGCACCCTCAACAGCGAGCACGGCACCACCATCTTCCTCACCACGCAGTACCTCGAGGAGGCCGACGAGCTGGCCGACCGCGTGGGCATCATCTCAAGGGGACGGCTGGTGGCCGAGGGCACCCCCGAGGCCCTCAAGCGGACGGTGGGCACCGACGTCATCGTCGCCCGGGTCGACCACCTGGCAGAGGACGCGGTGCGGGCGCTGCGGGCGGTCCCCGGGGTCGACGAGGTGATCGTCAACGGCGACGAGGTCATGGCGCACGCCGGCGAGGGCGCCGCGGTCATGAGCCCGGTGGCCGTGGCCCTGCACCGCGCCGGGGCGACGGTGGCCAGCCTCACGCTGCGCACCCCCACCCTCGACGACGTCTTCCTGCAGCTCACCGGGTCGCACCTCCAGGCCGACGCCCCCGGCGGCCGGGACCCAGCAGGCCCCGGGGAGGGCGCCGTCGCCCAGGGGAGGGCCTCGTGAGCGTCGCCTCGTCCCCGGCGGCGGAGGCCCCCGCCGGGGCGTTGCGCGTGCAGGCGCGTCCCGCCGGCTTCGTGGTCGACGTGGCGTCGGTGGCGCGCCGGGCCATCCGGCAGATCCCCCGCGAGCCCGAGGCCGTCATCCCCGCGCTCATCGTCCCGATCTTCTTCTACGTGCTCAACATCGGCGCGCTGTCCAAGATCACGCACGCCGCGGCCCACTTCAGCTTCAAGTCCTTCGAGCTCCCCGTGGCCGTCGTCTTCGCCGTCACGGGCATCTCCCGGGCATCGGCGCTCGTGACCGACATCCAGAACGGGTACTTCGACCGCCTCATGATCACGCCCGTGCGGCGCCTGCCGCTGTTGCTCGGGCTGATGACGGCGGACCTCACCCTGGTCATGGCGCTGGCCATCCCGGTGGTGATCGTCGGGCTCGCCATCGGCGTGCGCTTCCACGCCGGCGTCCTGGGCATCGTGATCTTCGTCGTGCTGTCGGGGATCTGGGGCCTGGTATTCACCGGCCTGCCCTACGCCATCGCGCTGAAGACGGGGAACCCCGGGGCGGTGAACGCCAGCTTCATCCTCTTCTTCCCCATCACCTTCCTGAGCACGACGTTCGCCGCCAAGCAGTACCTGCAGGGATGGCTGGGGGCGGTGGCCACCTACAACCCCATGACCTACATCTTGAAGGGCCTGCGCTCGCTCATCGTGGGCGGGAGCGGCGCGCCCGGGCCCGACCCGTCGTGGAGCCCCGGGTCGATCGGCGAGGCGGTGCTGGCCATCGCCGGCTTCGGGGCGGTGTCGCTCACGCTCGCCCTGCTGGCCCTGCGGGGCCGGGTGCGCCGGCCCTAGCTCCCGGCCGGCGTGTGCCCGCTGCGCCGGCGGCGGCGACGGTCCGGGCGGGCGGGGGCGCCCGGTGCTAGCACCCGTGGGCGGGGCAGGCTGCCCACCTTGCCCGCCGCCCCCGGGGGGACGACGCTGCAGGTACCCGGTCCGACAAGGAGGGACGTCGTTGGGGGCCGTCCGGATCGCCCTTCGGGCGGATGCCCGCCATCGCTGGCGTTCGTGGCTCGCCGTCGTCGTCCTCACCGGCGTCGTGGGGGGCGCCGTGCTGGGCGCCTGGGCGGCGGGACGCCGCACGGAGGCGGCGCTCCCCGGCTTCCTCGCCGCCCACGGGTTCGACGTGGCCGTCTACACCGGCGGGCCCGAGCCGTCGATCGCCCGGCTCCCCGGCGTGGCCAGCGCCACGGAGCTCGACGGCCTCGACAGCGGGCAGCCCTCGTGTTCGACGTGCTCCCGGCCGTTGCGCGCGTCACAGCTCGGCGTCATCGTGGCGCGGCCCAGCCGGCACCCGGTGACCTCGTTGGTGGCGGGAGCCCAGCCCGACCCTTCGTCGGTGGACGAGGTCCTCGCCTCCTACACGATGCGAGCCGACCTCGGCGTGCGGATCGGCACGGTGATCAAGGTGCCGTTCTACGCACCCGACCAGGCCGATGCCGTCGACAACGCCGCCGGCGCGCTCCCCGCACCGCACGGGCCCGACGTGGCCCTGCGCGTCGTGGGCTTCTCGGCGGCTCAATACGACTTCCCGTCCGGCGAGACCCCGGGGTACAACCTGTACGCCACGCCGGCGTTCGCCCGGACGGTCCTGCCCAAGACGGCCTTCGGCTACGTCTACGCGGTGCAGCTCGATCGCGGCGCCGCCGGCGTGGGCCGGCTCGACGACCAGGTCGGACGGATCGGGAGCGCCAACAACGAGGACACCGCGCTGGCGTCGCTCCAGGACTCCATCCGCCCGCAGGCGGTGGGCTGGTGGGTCCTGGCGCTGCTCGCCGCGCTGGTCGGCGCGGCCGTGGTGGGCCAGGCCCTCGCCCGCCAGGCCACCGTGGAGGCAGAGGACTTCGAGACGATGACCGCGATCGGGGCCGACGGCCGCCAGCTGACGGCGCTCGGCCTCGCCCGCAACCTCGTGGTGGGCGTGACCGGCGCAGCGCTGGCCGTCGTGGTGGCCGTGCTCCTGTCTCCCGTGGCGCCGCTGGGCGAGGCCCGGGTCGCCGAAGCGACCAGCGGACCGCACCTCGACGCCCTCGTCCTCGGGCTGGGGGCCCCGGCGGTCCTCGTGGCGGTGTGCCTGCTCGGGGCGTGGCCCGCGGCCCGCGCCGCCCGGCGCGCGGCG
>DATJBC010000085.1:0-3424 GCA_035515515.1 Acidimicrobiales bacterium | reverse complement strand
ACCACGGGCGCAGGAAGGCGACCGTGGCCAGCACCACCAGGGCGCTGCCCCACGCCAGGGCGCGCAGCGCCCGGGCCCGGGCCGCCCGGGAGTGGCGACGTTCGCCCCGCACCAGCAGCCACACCATGCCGCCCGCGCTGGCCACTCCCAGCAGCCCCACCACCGCGAACAGGCGCCCGATCACGGCGGGGGGCTCAGGTGCGGGCCGGTGGGGGGGCTGGCGGGGTCATGGGGAGGACAACTGTCGCCGCGTCACCACGCATTGTCCAGTGGACACCACCCAGACGCAGGGCCGATGCCGGCCCGGCCCGGGGGGTGCGTTGACCTCGGCGGACCTCGGACGTAGCATCCAGATCATCGGACACTATGTCCGATAAGACTGGAGGTGGCGTCCGAATGGACCTGGCGCAGATCGACCTCACCGACTCCCGCAACTTCGTGGGGGGCGTCCCGCACGAGTGGTTCGCCTACCTGCGACAGCACGCCCCCGCCCACTGGCACGAGGAGGCCGAGGGGCCCGGGTTCTGGGCCGTCACGCGCCACGAGGACTGCGTGACCGTGAACCGCGACGCCCAGCGCTTCTCCTCGGGCGCCAAGGGGACGTTCATCTGGGAGATGCCCGAGGAGCAGCTCGAGCAGCACCGCCTGATGATGGTGAGCATGGACCCGCCGCTGCACACCCGGTACCGGCGCCTGGTCAACAAGGGATTCACCCCTCGCATGATCGGCGAGCTCGAGGCGCGCATCCACGTCGTCGCCGACGAGATCATCGACCGGGTGTGCGAAGCCGGCACGGCTGACTTCGTCATCGACGTCGCCGCCGAGCTGCCGCTGGTGGTCCTGGCCGAGCTGCTCGGGGTCCCCACCGAGGACCGGTCCAAGATGTTCGACTGGTCCAACCGCATGGTGGGGCGCGAGGACGCCGAGTACCAGCAGGGGCACGTCCAGGCCGAGGAGGCGGCCGCCCTGGCGGCGGCCGAGCTCTTCGGCTACGCGGCCGAGCTCTACGCCGCCAAGCGGGCCCGTCCCGGCGAGGACCTCATGAGCGTGCTGTCCCAGGTGGAGCTGGACGGCGAGCAGCTGTCGGAGCTCGAGCTCGACCTCTTCTTCATGCTGTTGTCGGTGGCCGGCAACGAGACCACCCGGAACCTCATGTCGGGCGCCATGGTGGCCTTCTCGGAGTTCCCCGACCAGTGGGAGAAGCTGCGCGCCGACCGCTCGCTGCTCCCGGGGGCGATCGAGGAGATGCTGCGTTACGTCACCCCGGTGATGAACTTCCGTCGCCAGACGACCGAGCCGCTCGACATCGCCGGGCAGCACATCGAGGCCGACGAGAAGGTGGTGTTCTTCCACGTGTCGGCCAACCGCGACGAGACGGTGTTCGCCGAGCCCGGCCGCTTCGACATCGAGCGCTCGCCCAACCCCCACATGGCCTTCGGCGGGGGCGGGCCCCACTTCTGCCTGGGCGCCAACCTGGCCCGCATGGAGATCCGGGTGATGTTCGAGCACCTGCTCGACCGCCTGCCCGACCTGCACGTCTCGGGGGAGGTGGAGCGCCTGCAGTCGAACTTCATCAACGGCGTGAAGCACCTCCCGGTGCGCTTCTCGGCGTCGGCCCCCGTCGGGGTCGGCTGAGGTGCCTCGGGGCGCGCCCGCCGAGCTCAAGGCGCTCATCCGCGACTTCCGACGCGACCAGATCGTCGACGTCGCCCGCCGGCTGTTCGGTGAGCGCAGCACCACCGAGATCCCCATGGACGAGATCGCCACCGAGGCGGGCGTGGCCCGCTCGACCCTCTACGTCTACTTCGCCAACCGCGACGAGCTCCTGCGGGCGTGCCTGCAGCGCATGCACACGCTGTTGCTCGACGCCGTAGTGGCCGAGTGGGAGCGCCACGACGATCCCGTCGACCGCCTGCGCGCCCTGGCGGCGAGCATGCTCGAGCGCATCGACGAGAACCCGGCCTTCTTCCGCCTCGCCCTGGCCACGCGGGGGCTGCGTGACGCCACCGCCTCCACGGTGGGCGCCGAGCTCGACGTCATCGGCCTCGACGTCGCCGGGCTCATCCACGACGTCGTCGACCAGGGGGTGCGCACGGGGCAGTTCCGGCTCGTGGACGCCGACAAGGCCACCACCTTCGTGGGCCAGCAGCTCTACGGGGCCATGTCGGTGCGGGCCGCCGACCCGGCGCCCGCCCCGCGGGAGGAGGCCGCCGAGGAGGTGTGCGGCTTCCTGCTCCACGGGCTGGCGGGACGCACCTGAGCGTCCGGGCCCCGGGTGCCTGCGAGTCGACGGCGGCCCCCCGGCGGCGCACAATGGGCGCCATGGCGCGGGGGGGCAACCGGGAAGGGCCCGTCGACCTCACGGTCCTGGCCGTCCCCTTCTACTTCGCCAGCATGGCGGCCGAGTACCTGTGGCTGCGCCGGCGCGCCGCGCGGCAGGGCCCCAGCGCCGGCGACTACGAGCGTCGCGACACGCTGGCCAGCCTGGCCATGGGCGTGGGCTCGCTGGTGGCCCCGCTGGTGGCGCCCAAGCTGCTCAAGCCCCTCACCCCCGGGCGGGGCCGCTACGGCCGGGCGCTCGTGGCCGGCGCGCTGGGCGCGGCGGCCGCCACCACCGTGGCCGACGCCGTGGCGCGCCGGGCCCGGCGCCAGTCGGCCGCCGCCCGGGTGGCGCGCCGCGTGCAGGCCGTGGGGGGCGTGGGCGCCGTGGTGGCCGGGGGCGTGGCCGTCACCACCACGTGGACGGCGCTCACCACGCCCCAGCGCCTGTGGCGCCGGCGCCTGCTGCCCGACATGGGGACCGGCCCCGCGGCGGTGGCCGCCGCGGTGGCCCTGTGGGACTTCGTCTACTACTGGGACCACCGCTTCATGCACAGCAGCCGCTACATGTGGGCCATCCACGTCGTGCACCACTCGAGCGAGCACTACAACCTGTCCACCGCCCTCCGCCAGCCGGTGGCGGACGCCTTCGGGACCTTCGTGCCCTTCGGCGGCCTGTGCCTGCTCGGCGTGCGCCCCGAGCTGGTGGAGACGGCGCGCGGCGTCAACCTGCTGTACCAGTACTGGATCCACACCGAGACGATGGGCCGCCTGGGTCCGGTCGAGACGGTGCTCAACACGCCCTCGCACCACCGCGTGCACCACGGGTCGAACCAGCGCTATCTCGACCGCAACCACGGCAGCATCCTCATCGTCTGGGACAGGCTGTTCGGCACGTTCGAGCCCGAGAAAGAGCGCGTGGTCTACGGGCTGACCAAGAACATCAACACCTTCAACCTGGGCCGCATCGCCACCCACGAGTACGCGGCGATGGTGCGCGACGTGGCCTCCTCCACCAGCTGGCGCGAGCGCCTCTCCTACATCGTGCGGGGCCCGGGGTGGGCGACCCAGCACCGGGCCGAGCGCGAGGCCGCCGCCCGTGCGG
>DATJBC010000084.1:0-17764 GCA_035515515.1 Acidimicrobiales bacterium | reverse complement strand
GGGTCGATGCCCACCCAGGCGACAATCGGGGCAGGCGCCAAGCGATGCCGTCTCGGTGTTGATCAGCCGGGATCGATCTGGCTCGGAAGGCACGGAGCCGCTTTGTCGCTCGGCGGGACCCGAGAGAATCCACGGGGGTGGCGCACAGGGCCGGACGACGTCGGCCTTCGCACGCATGGGCCCACAGGTCCGAAGGGCTGAATGCACCCCAGAGGCATTCCAGGCCACGACCTGGTGGGGTCCGCTCGGCCACTGGTGATCGGCATGCTTGTCACCGTGCTGCGACGGCATCGATCTGCTCGAGAAACGTCCACTGCATTCATGGATGGCGGCGCAGACCGATGTCACGTGGGCTCGCGCGGAGGGACGGGCAGGTTAGGGGTGCACCTCTCGCCTAAAGTGATCCTGGACTCCGAGGTGGTCGTGCGATAGGAAGAGTGTGAGCGAGGCCCGAGTAGGTGGTCAAGGGTCAGATCTGGGAGGGCGACAATGGCCGACGACAACAAGGCACTTGTGCGTGAGTGGTTGCAAGCGGTTGACACGGGTGACGTTGGAGTGCTCGACAAGTACCTCGATGCAGGCTTCGTCGACCACAACCCGCCCCCGTTCCAGGGACCGAACTCCGGAGTTCAGGGAGCCAAGGACGCGTTCAACTACGCCCTCGGCGCCTTCTCGAACTTCCGCCACGAGGTCGAAGAGCAGTTCGTCGATGGTGATCGCGTCATCAGCCGTATCACCGGCTACGGGACGCATTCTGGTGAGTTCTTGGGAATCCCTCCGACGGGCAAAGAGGTGCGGATGGAGGGCATCGCCATTCATCGCGTCGTCAACGGACAGATGGTGGAGCACTGGGCGCAGGTCGATGCCGCGGGGCTCCTGATGCAGCTGGGGGCGATGCCCGCACCTGGTTAGGAGTCACAACCAGGCGCGTTGCTGCTGACTCTGCACGGAGATCCGGCCAGGCTGGGGCTCCGTGCCTGGCCGTGAGTGCGGCCGGCCACGCCACATGCGGGGCCCACAGCGCCGCGCGCAGGCGTTCGCCGGGCCGTCGGACACGTCGGGCGGGGGGGAGTGCCACCGGAGCTATGCGCCGCCGGCAGCACGCTTCGCCAGCCTTGTCACCGCCGTCGGGGTGATCCGAACGTTGTGAGGGGGTCCTTGCACCATCACCGATCCCAGCACCTGACCCTTTCGCCATACGACCTGTACGTTGCGCTCGTTCTTGTTTGTGAACGAAGCAATGAGCGCCTCGTCGCCGATACCGCTCACGCTCTGCGCCACCCTCCTGAGGTCGTCGAAGTCGGACCTGGCGTTGGTGTCGCTCCCGCACGTCTGGGCGTATGAGAGCACCTCGGTGAACGGGACCGGCTGTCCGGCGCTGACGAAGACGAAGGCCCGTCCAGCAGGCGCGAAGAACGCCACCTTCGACCCATGGCACCCGCTCGACGGGCGCGTGACCGTGGCCAGCAGTCTCCTCGTGAGCGGGTCTGAGGGCGCCGCCGTGGTCCCGTGAAGCCCCCATTCGGAGGGTAGGTCGGAGGCGGACAGCACCCCTGACGCGTTCGTGGAGCAACCTGCGAGGAGGGCTAGCGCCGCACACGCGACTCCGACCGAGATTGCCCCGTGTGCCAGGGCACAATCGTGCAGCTTCCGCCAGACCCGCAGCACGTCGTCGGCGGGCGCGGCCATCGAGGCGTCACCCGCCGGCCTCGAGACCACTGCCGATCTGTATCGAAGTCGGGTGGGCTAGACGGACGGTTGTGACGTCGCGGCGATGATTTGGTCGAGGACAGACTGATCGGGGAGTGCCGGGGGTTCGATTGCCGGCATCTGACGCACGACGTCAAAGGCGCGCGTGATGAGCGGTCCTTCGATGACCGGCGTGTGGCACCCTGCGACGGTCTTGATGTCGAGGCGTTGGATGCTGTCTACCACCCGACCGAATTTCGTCTCATCGACAAGCGACAGCCACGGGCACAGCGCACCGTACGCGAACAGGGTCATGCCCTGTTGCCAGAACTCCGGGTCGAGATCTGCGATGCCGTGGCTTGGGTCTGGCAGCGGAGTCGCGAAGGTGTCGACGGCCCAGTACACGCCGGTTGCCGAGTCGAAGAGCCCGCGCGTCGTGGGCGAGTCGTAGAGGGGCGGGCGCACCGCGTGCAGACTCCGGTCTCCGAGGTGGAGGGATTCATCATGCATGACCCAACGGCACCGCTCCAGCGGGAAGTGGAAGCAGTTCGTGTGGCGCTCGATCATCGCCCAGCTGCACACCAATGTGGCGTTTGGACAGGCAGTCATCACCTCGTCGAGATTGCCACTGTGGTCGACATCGTCGTGTGACAGGAACACCCACCGCACATCGTCGGGTTCCACGAGGGAGAACGCATCCTTCAGCCACTGCTCTCGGTTCGCCGGGGTGCCGGTGTCGACGAGGATCGGCTCCCTGCCTCGGATGACGAGCGAGTTCAGATACACGAAGAGCGGTTGCCCGAGCGCGGGCTGGACCTGATGGATCACGAACGTGTCCGGCGCGATCTGTGTCGGCGGGACGTAGGTCGTCGGTGCAACCGGTGCAAAGGTCGTCATGGTGCCTCCCGTGTGATCGGGCCTCATGATCCCCTCCGGGCCGCTCCGGATCAAGAGCCGTGTGATCCGCCGGTCGCGGTGTCCGGGCAGGGGTCGCTCCTGCGGCTTCGTGCCAAGCCACTGCCAGCTGGGATACCCGCGCGTCTCGTGCTCCGGTGCACTCGCCACAGGCCTGAGCCAAGCCGGGGGCGAGCACCCACCGCGTGAGCGCGGTCCTGCTCAGCCGGGTTTCACCGCCTCGACGAGGAACCTCGTCGCATGGGCCACGAAGGACCCGTTGCGTTCGATCTCGCGGTGCATGAGGGCAAGGCGGTCGCGGTACCTCTCTACGCTGAAGTCGGGCACGGTCCAGATGACGAGCCGCAGGAAGTACACGACCGCACCCACGTCGGAGAACATGGCCCGAAGACGCTCGCCTCTGAGGTCGTCGACCCGAAGTCCCGCGGCGGTCGCCTTGGCGCGGGCCATCTCTGGGGCCCTCGCCGACGAGGCGGGCTGCGGACCCAGGAAGAACTCGGTGAGCTCCCGCATGCTGTGGGGCCCGATCTGCTGGGAGAGATAGCGACCACCGGGCCGCAGGACCCGGGCCACCTCCTCCCAGGAGGTCACCACAGGGTGCCGGCTGGCGACGAGGTCGAAGGTCGCCGACCCGAAGGGCAGGCTGTCTTCGTGGGCGGCGACAACCCACGCTCCCCGTTGGCGGAGCCGCCGCGCCGCTCGGCGCACGTTCGGTTCCCAGGCCTCGGTGGCCGCCGTGAGACGGGGCAGGTGCGGCAGCTGGCTCAGCAGTTCGCCGCCGCCCGTCTGTAGATCGAGCAGGGACGACACCACGGCTGCCCTGGCGGCCAGCATCCTGGAGTAGCCCCAGGTTGGCCGTTCCTCCGTGGCCCGCCCGTCGAGCCAACTGAAGTCCCATCCGACGATGGGCGCCCTTGCCGCCTCTTCGACCAATTCGTCACATGATCGCGCCACGAGCCCAATGGTCGCATGGCTGGGCATCGACCCGAACTGCCGATCCGCGGAGGCGCAGGTCGTCGCGGTGGGTGCCGGCGTGGCACCTAGTCGGTGGGCAGGCCCTGAGAACGAAGCCATGCCCTCGCCCTCGTCGGTGAGGCACGCGCCAACCACGCGTCCTGGACGACCTCGGCCAGCTCCTCACGACCGAGCTCCCCGAGCCGGCTGGCACGCAGCAAGACGGAGAGGTGGCCGTCGAAGTGCGACGTCGTGAAGAACGGCGACGTGGGGTCCCCCACGAGTGCCTCCTTGTCCTCCTCGGTCGGGACCCACAAGATGATCACGTCCTCGTATCGCTCACCCGTCTCGGGGTCGAACGCGTCGGGACGGGGGTTGCGGAAGTAGACGAAGGACCTGCCGCCGACTTGGTAGACGGGCTTGCCGGCCGAGCCGCGCACCACGGTGACGTGGGGCATCCCCAGCGCCAGCTCGTGGACGTCTTCGAGGCGGGCGCGGGCCTCACGCCTGCGAGTCAAGACCAGGCCAGTTCGCGATCGGGACCTTCTCGGATGCCCTCAGGACGGCCATTGTGGCCCATGTGCTCCTGGGACGCTCGCACTATCGTGTCCGCCATGATCCGAAACACTGTCGTTGTCCAGCGGCCCGTCGAAGAGGTATTCGACTACGCGGCGCAGTTCGACCGCCATCCCGAGTGGCAGGACGACCTGAAAGGGGCGACCTTCGAAGGTCCCGCCGCCGTCGGGGTCATCGGCACCGAGACGCGCCAGATGGGCCCGAGGGTCCACACCTACGAGTGGCGGGTGAGCGCCTGCGAGCGTCCGCGCCTGCTCGGGTTCGAGACGTTGAGCGGGCCCATGCGACCTGCCGGATCGATGCGCTTCACCGCTGAGGGGACCGGCACGCGTGTCGACTTCGAGATGGTGCTGAACCCACGAGGCTTGATGAAGCTCATGAGCCCGTTCATCGAGCGCCAGGTGCAGAGGACGAACACCGAGCATCTGGCCACGTTCAAGGAGATCCTCGAGCGAGCCTGAGGTGCGCCCTGGCGGGCGGCGCGACCACGTGGGCCTCGGCCCCGGGGCGCTAGCGGCGTCGGGGCGCGCTCGGATGCGCGAAGGTCCGCACCTCCATGGGTGCGAGCGCCCGCCGTACGGCGTCGATCCTCTCCGCGTCCGGCGGCCAGATGCCCACCTCGGCGATCCACCCGGTTGGGCCCAGGACGGCTCCGGTCTGCCGGATCCCTTCCAGGCTGTAGCCCTCGACCAGCCGCACGACGATCTCTCTGGCCACGTCGCCGGCGCGCACGTCGGCGCCGGGAGGCCAGGTGCGCTCCGCGGCGCTCACGTCCCCACGATAGGGCTGCGCCTGTCGTCCGGCACGGCCGCACCGCCGCCCGGCCACGGGGTGCGGCAGGAGCAGGGTCGGACTCGTAGGCTTCGTCCATGACGGGAGGGGGCGCGCGCGGAGCAGCGCACGGGCCGCTGCGGATCCGGCTGCTGGGCGGGTTCCGGGTGGAAGGCATCGAGGAGCGGGCGCTCGGCACGCGCAAGGGGCGCGTGCTGCTCAAGCGGCTCGCCGTGGCCGGCGGCCGTCCCGTCCCCACCGAGGAGCTCGTGGAGGCGGTCTGGGGCGAGGAGCCGCCGCAGCGGCCCGCCGACCAGGTGAGCGTGCTCGTGAGCAGGCTCCGGGGCGTGATCGGGGCGGAGCGTCTCGTCCGCAGCGATGCCGGCTACACGCTCGTCGCCGACTGGGTGGACGTGGTCGAGCTCGAGCGCCGTGCCTCGGAGATCGAGCAGCGGCTGGGTGCCCGTGAGACCGCGTCGGCGTTGGCCGCGGCCCACGCCGGGCTGAGCCTGGCCAGCGGCATCCTGCTCCCCGAGGAGGACGGGGCGTGGGTCGACGAAGCCCGGCCCTTGGCGGCCCGGCTGGTGGCACGGGTGCGGCTGCTCGCCGCCGAGGCGTCACTGCGCGCCGGCGAGCTCGCCGCGGCGCGCGCCGCCGCCCAGGCAGCCCTCGACCACGACCCCTACGACGAGGCCGCCCTGCGCGTCGTGATGCGCGCCGACGTGACCGCCGGGCGGCCGGGCGCCGCCCTGGCCGCCTATGCCGCGGTCCGCCACCGCCTGTCCGAGGACCTCGGGACAGACCCCTCGGCGGAGACCGAGGACCTGCACGGCGCCATCCTGCGCGGCGAGCTGAAGCAACCCGCCCCGGCCCCGGGGACGGGGGCCGCCCTTGCGCTGGTGGGGCGCGACGGCGAGGTGGCGCTGCTCGACCAGCTGCTCGCGCAGGCGGCCGGCGGGTCGTCGGTGGGGGCGGTTATCGAGGCGGGCGCGGGCCTCGGCAAGAGCGCCCTGCTCTCCGCGTGGGCCGGGCGCGCCGCGCAGAGGGCGCTCGTCGTCTCCGGGTCCTGTGACGAGCTCGGCGGGGACCTGCCGCTGCAGCCCATCGTGGACGGGGTCACGGCCCTGCTCGACTCCCTGGGCCGCCTCGCCGGGGCGAAGCTGCTGGGCGGCGAGAGCGTCCTGCTCGACCCGCTGCTGGGGCGGGCGGGCGTCGTCGACGAGGGCGCCACGAGCGTGGCCGACGCCACCAGCGGGCGCGCCGCGCTGTTCGCGGCCTTGGCGGCAGTGCTGCGACGGGCCGCGGGGGCGCGCCCCCTGGTGCTCACCGTGGACGACCTGCACCAGGCGGCCCCGGGGACGGCGGAATTCCTGACCTTCGCCCTGCGCCGGATCCCCCACGCGATGGTGGTCGCCGCGCGCCGGCCGGAGCCGGGAGCGGAGCTCCCCAGGGCGCGCCGCCTCGTCCTCGAGCCGCTCACCCTCGACGACGTCGTCGCCCTGGTCGGCCCCGACCGGGGCCCGGCGCTCCACTCGCGTAGCGGCGGCCACCCCCTCTTCGTCCGCGAGCTCGCCGCCGCCGGCGGGGACGAGCTCCCGGAGTCGGTGGTCGCCGCCGTGGGCGCACAGCTGGCCCGCCTCGGCCCGGGGGCGGCCACGGTGGAGGGCGCGGCCGTGTGCGGGACCGAGGTCGACGCTGAGCTGGTGGCGGCCGTCACCGGGCGCCCCCTCAGCACGGTGCTCGACGACCTCGAGGCGGCCACGGGCGCCGGCGTGCTGCGGCCCCGCGGTGCGGGCCTGGCCTTCAGCCACGAGCTCGTGCGCGAGGCCGTCGAGGCTTCGACGTCGCCGGCGCGACGGTCGGCCGCCCACCGCGCCGCGGTGGCGGTGTTGAGCGGGCGCCCCGACGCCGAGGTGTTGGCCCTGGCCCGCCACGCCCGAGCCTGCGGTGACCACGCGTCCGCCGCCGAGGCCCTCGTGGCCGCCGCGGAGCAGGCGCGGCGCCGCTTCGAGGCGTCGGTCGCCGAGGACCTCCTCACCGATGCCGTGGCGCTGCACGACTCGGTGGCTGCCCGGCTGGGGCGCGGCCGTGTCCGGCTCAGCCGGCTCGACCTCGAGGGGGCGCGTGACGACGCCGAGCGTGCCATCGAGCTCGGCGCCGGCGTGCACGGCTTCGAGCTGGCGGGCTGGGTGGCCTACTACGGCCGCGACTACGACATGGCGCTGCGCTACGCCGACGAAGGCGTGGCCCGCGCCGGGGACGCCGAGCTGCGGGCGAGCTGCCTGGCGCTGGCGGGCCGGATCCGCCACACGCGGGGGCAGCTGGCCGAGGGCGCCGCGCGGCTGGCGGAGGGGGTGGGCATCGCCCCGCCGTCCATCCGGGGGATGGTGCTCGTCTGGCAGGCCATGTTGCTGGCGCACCGGGGGGAGCCCGACGCCGGCGCCGAGGCGGCGCGCCGGGGCCTGCTCGAACCGCACATCGCCCACCCCTTCGGGGCCGGCCACGGGCGCTTCGGCCTGGCCTACGCGCTCGGGGTCGCCGGGCGGTGGAACGAGGCGCTCGACGCCGTCGACGCGCTGGATGCGCTCGTGGCGCGCCAGGACGACCGACGGTTCCCGCCGGTGGCGGCGAACATCCGGGGCTGGCTCCTGCGCGGGGCGGGGTTGCTCGACGCCGCCCAGGAGCTGCACGCCCGGGCCGCCGACATGGCGCCGGGCCCGACGTTCCGCGAGGCCCACTACGCGGCGCTCCTCGACCTGGCCGAGTGCGCCCTGGCGGCGGGCCAGTGGGGGGGCGCGGGGGAGGCGCTGGCGGCGTGCGCCGACATCGGGGAGTGGAGGGGCTCGATGGACTGGCGCCACCGCACCCGGTACCGGCTCCTGTGCGCCCGGTTGGCGTCGCTCTCGGGTGACCACGGCGAGCCCGCCGAGGAGGCCCGCGCCATCAGCGCCGAGGAGGCGGCCCGCGGGCACCGGCGATACGCCCTGCGGGCCGAGCTCGTCGCCGCCGCCATCGACGGGCGGGCGGGGAGGGCCGCCGAGTCCGAGGCGCTCGGCCAGCTCGTCGAGCGCTTCCTGCCCCTGAGCGGGCCCGACGGCTGGCGCGACCTCGCCGACCTGGCCGCCGCCGCCCGGTCCGACGCCCTGTGGGCCTACGCCGAGAAGCACGCCGCGGCCGTGGTCGCCGAGGCGACGAGCCGCCCCGGCTTCGACGGAAGCCGGGTGGCCGGCGCCGTGCGGGCCCAGCTCGACGCGCTCCGGCCGTGAGGCGCGCCCCGGGAGGCCGGCGGCGGCGCAAACGCCCCGCAAACCCGCACGGGCAGGATCCGGGGATGGGCACGGGACCGGTGAGCGAGCTCCTGGGCCGCGCCTCGGCGCGGGTGACGGTGCAGCCGGACGACGGCAAGAGCAGCGCCACCTTCGAGCGGCTGACCGTCGACGGCGGGCGCTACTTCCTCAAGCGCCTGAGCCCCGCCACGGACTGGATCATGCGCGTCACCGGCGACACCACCCACCGTCCCTATCTGGTCTGGCGGGCGGGCATCATGGACAGGGCGCCGGCCTGCATCGACCACACCGTCGTGGCCATGGAGCTCCAGGGCGAGGGGCCTGACACAGAGTTGCTCATGCTCATGCGCGACGTCGGCCCCTGTCTCGTCCCCGAAGGGGACGCGCCGGTCCCCGTCGCCCACCACGAGGGCTTCCTGGACCATCTCGCCCAGCTGTCGGCCGCCTTCTGGGGGTTCGCGGACACCGTGGGCGGGCTCACCACCATGACCGAGCGCCTCCGGTTCTTCGACCGTCCCAACGTCGCCCGCGAGCTGGCCGTCGACGACCCGCCCGGGACCATCGTGGCCGCCGACGCCGGCTGGCGGCTCCTGCCCGAGCGCTCGCCGCTGCTGGCGGACATGGCCCGGCACGTCCAGGAGGAGCCCCACGCCCTCGTGCACGCCATGGCCGCCACGCCGGCGACCTTCCTCCACGGCGACTGGAAGATGGGCAACCTCGGGCGCCACCCCGGAGGGCGGACCATCCTGCTCGACTGGGCCTACCCGGGATCGGGTCCGGCGTGCTGGGACCTGTGCTGGTACCTGGCGCTGAACCGGGCGCGCCTGCCCGAGACCAAAGAGGCGTCGATCGACCGCTTCCGCGCCGCGCTCGAGCGCCACGGGGTGGCCACCGGGGGCTGGTTCGACACCCAGCTCGACCTCTGCCTCATCGGCATGATGGTGACCTTCGGCTGGGAGAAGGCGCTCGGCGACGACGACGAGCTGCGCTGGTGGGAGCGACGGGTGCGCGCCTCGCTCGAGCGCCAGGGCCTCGATCTCGTCGACCGCGTGTCGTGACGGTCGACCACTATGCGGGCGTCGCCCGGGGATGGGCCGAGGGGGCGACGCTGGTCTACGGACCGATCGTGCGCATGCTGGTGGCCACGAGCCCCCACGCCCTCGCCGGCCGGGTGGTGCTCGACCTGGGGTCCGGCACGGGGATCGCCGACGGCCCGCTGGCGGAGGCGGGCGCCACGTCGCTGGCGGTGGACCTCTCGGCGGACATGCTCAGGTGGAACGCGCCAGCTCGCCCTGCTGGCGTCGTCGCCGACGTGCGCCGGCTGCCCCTGAGTGACCGCCGCGTCGACGACGTCGTCGCCGCCTTCGTCTTCAACCATCTCACCGACCCCGAACGGGCGCTTGCCGAGGCCGCCAGGGTCACGCGCCGGGGCGGGGCCGTGCTCGCCTGCGTGTACGCCAACTCCAGCCGCAGCGCCGTGCGCGACGCCCTCGACGACGCCGCCCGGGAGCACGGCTGGGTCGTGCCCGACTGGTACGTCGCCCTCAAGGAGCAGGCGACGCCGATCCTGGGCACCGTGGCGGACATGGCGGCGGCCGCCGTCGCCGCCGGCCTCCACCCCGTCGCCACCGAGGAGCGCGCCGTGGACGTCGGGGTCACCACCGCCGAGCAGATGGTCGGCTACCGCCTCGGCCAGGCTCAGTTCGCCGGGTGGGTCAACGCCATGGGCGCGGTGCGCGCCCGCGAGGTCAAGGCCGCGTTGGCCGACCGCATCCGCCTCGTCATGGAGCCCTTCCGGCCCGCCGTCGTGTTCCTGGCGTCGCTCGTGCCCGCGGCCTGAAGTCCTGCGCCGCTCAGGCGGACCAGGGCCCCATGCGCTCGAGGAGCGACGCGTCCCAGCGCCCGCCGCAGAACATCCGGTCGCTCGTGATCCGGCCGGCCTCGTCCACCTCGAGGTGATGGGTCTGGTGGGCGGCATGGGCCACGCCCTGCTCGCTCCAGCGCAGGAGGAACCGGACGACCTCCCCGTCCGGGAGCGCGGTGCGCTCGAGCTCCTCGAAGTGCCCGGGGTCGGCGAACCACTGAGCGAGCTGGTCCCCGACCTGCCCCGCACCGCGCGTGGTGAACCGCCAGCTCGGGACGGTGGCGTCGAGGAGCACGGAATCGGCGAGGACGCCCCCGGGGACCGGCGTCCCCGACTCGATGGCCTCGAGGAGCCGGGTGACGGCGGGGTGTGCGACGGCGGTGTCGGTGGCCTGCTCGAGCATCGGGTGCCTCCTCCTCATGGTGGGCTGTCCTGAGCCCATGGTGGAGGGGCCGCCTTGCGACGCCTTTGCGGCGCCGGCCCTCGGCCGGCCGGCCCCTTCGCAAGTGGGCTGCAAGGCGGGCCCGCCACGCTGCGGACGAACCTACCCGCACGCCGATCAGGAGGGCGACATGGCCATCAACGAAGAGAAGCTGAACGAGTTCCTGGGACGCTTCGTCGCCGACCTGGGCGCGACGATCGCCGCCGGCAACGTGGTCATCGGCCACCGGCTCGGCCTCTACCGGTCCCTGGCCGAGGGACCGGCCACCGCCGCGGAGCTGGCCGCGCGCACCGAGACGAGCCCCCGCTACGTCGAGGAGTGGCTGCGGGGGCAGGCGGCCGGCGGCTACGTCGAGTACGACGCCGGCACGGGCCGCTACTCGATGACCGAGGAGCAGGCCTTCGCCCTCGCCGAGCCCGACGGCGGGGTCTACGTGCCCGGGGCCTTCGTGCTCGCACTGGGCGCGCTGCGCGCCAACGAGGTGGTGGCCGACCGGTTCCGCACCGGGGAGGGCTTCGGCTGGCACGAGCACCACGAAGACGTCTTCGTCGGTTGCGAGCAGTTCTTCCGTCCCGGCTACGTGGCCAACCTGGTGCCCAGTTGGATCCCGGCCCTGTCCGGCGTCGAGGACAAGCTGCACGAGGGGGCCGCGGTGGCCGACCTGGGCTGTGGGCTGGGGGCGTCGACCATCTTGCTGGCCGAGGCCTTCCCCAACAGTGAGTTCGTCGGGTCGGACTACCACGACCGTTCCATCGAGCTCGCCCGCAAGCGTGCCGCCGACGCCGGGGTCTCCGATCGGGCCCGCTTCGAGGTGGCCTCGGCGGCGTCGTTCTCGGGAACGGGGTACGACTTCGTCACGACCTTCGACTGCCTGCACGACATGGGCGACCCGCTGGCGACGGCGCGCCACGTCAGGCAGGCCCTGGCGCCCGACGGCACGTGGATGATCGTCGAGCCCGTCGCCGGCGACAGCGTGAGCGACAACCTCAACCCCGTGGGGCGCGTGTATTACAATTTCTCGACGCAACTGTGCGTGCCCAGCGCCCTGTCACAACCGGGGGGCTACGCCCTCGGCGCCCAGGCCGGTGAGGCCGCCATCCGGGACGTCGTGACGGCCGCCGGCTTCACCCGGTTCCGCCGGGCGACAGAGACGCCCTTCAACGTGGTGTACGAGGTTCGGCCCTGAGCCGCCACGCGTGACCGAATCCCCCGGCGAGAAAGGACCAATCGCCCTGACAACGATCCGGTCAGGGGTGACCATCGAGCCATGGATCGGGTGAGCTCCCAGGCGGCCATCGGAGTCAGCCGTCCCCACCGCAAGGTCGAGGACCGCCTCGCCACCTACGCCGTGTTCGTCGACGGTCGCAGGGTCGGTTCGCTGCGCGACGGGGCGACGCGATCCTTCGTCGTGGAACCCGGCGTCCACCAGGTCCAGCTGGGTATCGCCGGCGTGGGCTTCGGAGGGGTCGGGACCGCGCCGGTTGGGCACTGGGGGACGGGCGCTTGTGGGTGAGCCCGGGCTACGAGGTCGCCGTCACCGAGGAGCGAGCGCTCGGGCTCGCGTGCTCGCCCCGCCCCTTCGTCGGGATCGTCCGGCCCCGCCACCGCATCGGTCTCTCGGCATCCTGAGCGTCCGCCACGCGCCCGTCCTCGGGCCGCCGCCCTCGGCGGACGACGGCCCCGGGGGCTTCCCGCCGGGCCGTGGCGCGTCGACGGCGAGCGTCCCGCCCGGCTCGCATCGAGCTCGTGCCCGCCCCGGGGCGCATCTCCAGAGGCGAAGGGCCCGAGCGCCGATGCCCGGCGGGTCCCAGGCCGACCGGCCCGGAGCTCCACCAGGGGCCGGCCCTGGGCGGGACCGGCCCCTGGGTGTCTCAGAGCGCCCCGGCGGTCTGCCCGCTGAGCGGGGTGCTCAGCACCCCGACGCGCTCCGCGTCGCCGGTCGTCGCCCGGCGGCGCCCGATCACGAACCCGGCGACCGGGAGCCAGATGCCGAAGGCGAGCACGCCCATCCAGCCGATGTCACCGAGGCAGGCCACCACGCCGATGAGCAGCGACAGCCATCCCAGCCAGCGCGGCAGGGACGAGCGGGCCACGATCGACGCCCCCGTGGCGAGGGTGATCACGGCCACACCGAACTCGAGGGCCACGGTCTCGTTGGAGTCGACGAAGTTGAGGGTGCGGGCGATGGCGGCCTGGTTGTTGTGGGCGGCGGCGACGAGCGCCTCGTGGATGAGCCCCATGGCCAGCACGCCGGCAGCCAGGAGGAGGGTTCCGGCGAAGGCCACGGTGGGGAGGACGCCGTTCCCCGACAGCGCCTCCTGGAGCCGCGCACGAAGTACGACGCCGAAGAACACGAGCAGCCCCATGGCCACGGCGATGCACCACAAGCTGGCGTAGGCGTCGGTGGCGTGCGCGCGGTAGAAGGCCACCACCGACGCCCCCGAGGCGTTCTCCCCGGGCGAGTTCCCCGACAGCGCGCCGAATCCCACGAACAGCAACACCAGGATGGCGAGGCCTGCCGGCCCCAACATGCGGATCAGACGATGGTCGCTCATGGCGCCCCCCTTCGAACGGGCACGTTGTTGTCACCTCGACCTGCGTGTGAGGTACAGGCCTCCTCTGAAGCGTGATCCCCCGGCGCTGCCCGGACAAGGGAGGCAGCCCGTGGCACTCCCGGGTGCCAGCACCCCCCGGCGCTCGCTACCCGGACCCGATCCCTTCCCGGGCCGGCGTGCCCGGCTGCGCCGTTCCGTCCGTGGCCGGGGCTCCGCCTCGGGCGGGTGATCCAGGGGCCGGTGGGGTGTCGAACGTCTTCTGGGCCCCGAGCATGGAGCGTGCAGACATGGACGTGAACGCACTTGTGCACCGGATCTTCGACGAGATCGTCAACAACGGCGACCTCGAGGTCGTCGACGAGATCTTCACCGAGGACTTCCTCGACCACGGCGCCACGGGCGAGGCGAGCGGTCGTGAGGCGCTCAAGGCCAACATCGCCCAGTTCCGGGCGGCCGTTCCCGATCTGTGCTGCGAGGTGGAGAACCTGTTCTCCGAGGGAGACTGGGCGGCGTGGGTCGTGCGGACCACGGGGACGCACGCCGGGGACGGGCTCGGTGTTCCCGCCACCGGCAAGGCCTTCGAGACCGTGAGCGCCAACATCGGCCGCTTCCGCGACGGCCGGGCCGCGGAGCACTGGTCGGAGCAGGGGATGATGTCCATGCTCGCCCAGATCGGCGTCCTGCCCGCCCCGGGCGCCTGAGCAGCAGCGCCACCGCCGCACCCGGCGCTCCCAGGCGCGGCCGGTAGCGTCTGCGGGTGTGCGACCGGCGAAAGGGGTGGACATGCCAGCCACGTACGACGACGCCAATCTGGTGGTGCAGCTGCTCATGTGGAGCACGCAGCTCGGTGTGGACGAGGCCGTCACCACCGTCATGAGGCTCGGCTTCGACCCGGATGCGGCGAGGGTGGAGGACCCGCCGGTCCGGTCGATCCTCTATCTCGGCGAGACGATCGGGACCTTCGTCAAGCAAGGCGTGCTCGACGGCGGCCTCGTGAAGGACCTGTGGTGGATCGAGGGATTGTGGAGCAAGGTCGGACCGGCCGCCCTCCGGTCCCGGGAGACGCTCGGAGAACCCCGCCTCTACGAGAACTTCGAGGCCCTGGCCGGCTCCTGACCGTGGGGCTCGCCGGGAGGTCGGTCATCGCCCGCGGGCGGTGCCGGGGTGGCCCCCCGCCCAGGTGGGCGCCGTGATGGCCGCCTCGACGGCCGTGCTGACGCGGCTGGTGTCCTCACCGACCGGCATGACGCCGCCCGGGTGACGTGACAGGCGCGCCGTGGCGCCGATCTCCCCGCCGCCGCGGTCCGGTCCTCAGCGGGCGAGGGTGGCGGTGTCGATCACGAAGCGGTAGCGCACGTCGGAGGCCAGCACCCGCTCGTAGGCCTCGTTGACCTGGTCGCCCGAGATGACCTCGACCTCCGCCCCGATGCCGTGGGCGGCGCAGAAGTCGAGCATCTCCTGGGTCTCGCGGATGCCCCCGATCATCGAGCCCGAGAACGAGCGTCGTCCCCGCAGGAGGCTGAACACGCCCAGCGACAGCGGTTCGGGCGGGGCGCCCACGAACACCATGGTGCCATCCAGGGCGAGCAGCGACAGATAGTCGTCGACGTCGAGGCCCGCGCTCACCGTGTTGACGATGAGGTCGAAGCGTCCGGCCAGCTCGGTGAAGCTCTCGGGGTCGGCGGTGGCGTAATAGTGGTCGGCGCCGAGGCGCACGCCGTCGTCCTGCTTCTTGAGCGACTGCGACAGGACGCTCACCTCCGCCCCCATGGCGTGGGCCAGCTGCACCGCCATGTGCCCCAAGCCGCCCAAGCCGACCACCGCCACCTGCCGCCCGGGGGCGGCGCCCCAGTGGCGCAGCGGCGAGTAGGTCGTGATCCCCGCGCACAACAGGGGCGCGGCGATGTCGAGCTCGAGGCCGTCGGGGATCTGCAAGACGAAGTCCTCGGTGACCACGATATGGGTGGAGTAGCCGCCCTGGGTGACACGCCCGTCTTCGCCGATCGACCCGTAGGTGGCGGTGTTGCCCGTGAGGCAGTACTGCTCCTCGCCCTGGCGGCATGGCCCGCAGCGGCGGCACGAGTCGACCATGCACCCCACACCGACACGGTCACCCACGCGGTGGCGCGTCACCTCGGGGCCGACCTCGGCGACGACGCCGGCGATCTCGTGCCCGGGGGCAAGGGGGTAGGGCACCGTGCCCCACTCGCCCCGCACGGTGTGGATGTCGGAGTGGCAGATGCCGCAGTACGTGATCTCGATGAGCACGTCCTTCGGCCCGGGCTCCCGGCGGTCGATGGTCGTGGGGCCGAGGGGCGCGGTGGCGGAGGTCGCCGCGTAGGCATGGACGGTGCGCATGGTTCCTCCTGGATGGTGGTCGTGTCGTCGGATCGGGTGTCGCTTCACAGCGTGGGGAGCCGTTGGGGCTGCCTGCGCACGGCGGCGAAGAGGTCGCCCACCTCCTGGACGCGTGCCGGGGCGGTGCGGATCGTCCAGGGGGCGGCATCGTCGAGCTCGTCGAGCTCCTCCCACGTGATGGGCATGGACACCGGGGCCCCCGGCGCCGCCCGCACACTGTACGGGGCGACGAGTGTCTTGTTGATGGCGTTCTGGGTGTAGTCCAGGCGCGCCCGGCCCCGCCGCCGGCTCTTCTCCCACGTCCAGCTCACGACGTCGGGCTCGAACGCCCCGATGGCCCGTGACAGGGCCTCCACCCAGGTCCGGGTGTCGTCGAAGCTGTAACCGTCCGCCACGGGGACCCAGATGTGGATGCCCCGCTGTCCCGAGAGCTTGGGCACGCTGTCCACGCCGAGGTGCTCGAGACCGGCCCGGTAGAGCTGCGCCAGCCGCACGACGTCGTCGAACGACGTCTGCGACCCGGGGTCGATGTCGATCAGCGCCCACGTGGGCTCGCGCACGTCACGGAGGCTCGAGGTCCATGCGTGGAGCTCGATCGCCGCCATGTTGGCTTCCCAGACCAGCGACGGCGCGCTGTCGATGACGGCGTAGTCCTGGCTCCGCCCGGGGTCGGCGTCCTCGTAGCGCCAGCGGGTCAGCCACTCGGGCGCGTAGCTGGGCACCTGCTTCTGCCAGAAGCCCTTGTTGCCCGCGCCGTCGGGGAAGCGGTGCAGGTTGATGGGCCGGTCCGCCAGGTAGGGGAGGATGACCGGCGCCATCTCGGCGTAGTACACGAGCAGGTCCCGTTTGGTGGCGGCGGGGTCGCCGTCGGACGCCGGGAAGAGCACCTTGTCGAGGTTGCTCAGCTCGAGCGTGCGGCCCTGGCAGGTCCAGCGGCCCCCGCCCTGCATCGAGCGCAGCGCGTCGAGCTCGTCGGGGCTGGGGGCGGCGAACTCGTCGCTGCGGGCTCCGGCCCGCGGCCGGGGGGTCACGAGGCCATCCCGTCGTTACCGCAACCCCGCACGTCCTGGGCCGTCGGCACGCGCGTGGGCCGGAGGCCGGCTCGCCGGACGGCCGCCGCGAATCGCTGCGCATCGCGCAACGCGCACGCGTTGTGGTCGTTGTTGAAGAACACGTAGACGTCGTGGCGAGATCGGAACAGCTCCGCCAGGCGCTCCGCCCAGGTCTCCAGGGCCCGCCGGCCGTAACAGGGGTGGGGCCGGGCGCGGCCCTCGTGGAGCCGCAGGTACCCCCAGTCGGCCGTGCGCCAACGCGGTGCCCGCGACCCAGGGCTGTCGCTCATGCAGTAGGCGGCGTTGTGCTTGGCCAGCACCACCGCCAGGTCGTCGTGGTACCAGCTCTCGTGGCGGGGCTCCACCGCCACGCGCGTCGAGGCCGGGAAGGCCGCCAGCGTCTCCTCGAGGGCGGCCAGGTCCACGCGCAGGGTGGGGGGCAGCTGGAGGAGGACCGGCCCGAGCGTGGTGCCCAGGTGCCGGGCGCGTTGCATGAGCAGCTTCACCGGATCGCGCGGCTGGCGGAGCCGCCGGATGTGGGTCAGGTACCGGCTCGCCTTGACGGCCATCACGAAGTCCTCCGGCGTCCGACGGTGCCACTGCCGGAAGGTCTCGGCCTCGGGGAGCCGGTAGAAGGCGTTGTTCACCTCGACGGTGGCGAAGCGCTCGGCGTAGTACTCGAGCCATTGTGCCTGGCCGAGGCGGGCGGGGTAGAAGGCGGGCCGCCAGTCCTTGTACTGCCAACCCGACGTGCCGATGCGCACTGTCACCGAGCCCGAGGCTAGGAGGTGGCGCCGGAGCCGGCCACAACGTGGGGGAGTCGGGACAGCGGGTTCTCACCGGCGCCTGAGCCACCACCGCCGGTGCGCGGCCGGCCGCCGGTGCGCGGTCAACCGTTGCCTCGTGCCGCGCTGATGTCGGCCAGGACCGACGTGCTGTCACGCTCGACGGCGATGTCGCCGATGGTGAGCACGCCCACGAGCTCCCCGGACTCCACCACCGGCAGCCGCCGGACCGACTGCTCCCGCATGAGCTGGACGGCGCCTGACAGCTGTTCGTGCGGGCTCACCGTGATCAGCTGGCGGCTGCACACGTCGCCGACCGGCACGCGCTCGGGGTCGCGGCCCTCGGAGACCACCCGGACCACGTTGTCGCGGTCAGTCAGGATCCCCGCCACCGCGCGGTGGTCGTCGAGCACCACCACGTCGCCGATGTCGTGGGCGCGCATCTTCTCGGCGGCCCTTCGCACGGGCGTCGCCGTCGTCAGCGCCGACGGATGCGCCGTCATGATGTCCCGGACG
>DATJBC010000083.1:0-12569 GCA_035515515.1 Acidimicrobiales bacterium | reverse complement strand
GCAGCTCGGGTAGCTCGGGCAGCTCGGGCAGCTCGGGCACGTACTACTCGGACAGCTCGGGCAGCTCCGGCCAGTCGTCGGGCGGCGCCGGCTCGTCGTCCTCGGGCAGCTCCGGCCAGTCCTCGGGCAGCTCCGGCCAGTCGTCGAGCGGCTCCGGCTCGTCGGGCAGCTCCGGCCAGTCCTCGGGCAGCTCCGGCCAGTCGTCGAGCGGCTCCGGCCAGTCCTCGGGCAGTTCGAGCGCCGGCTCCAACCCCAACGGTTCGTCGGGCTGCGAAGCCGGGAACTGCGGTGGAGGAACCCCGGACCCCAACGTGTAGTCGGTGGGCGCTCGGACAGCTCGGGTCGGTCGTCCTCGGTAGCTCGAGCGCGGGCTCCAATGCCAACGGCTGATCGGCCTCGATGACCTCGGGCACGCACCGCCGCGCGTTGGTCGTCGAGCGCCGGGTCCCGGGACAATCCGTCAGTGGGGTTGCCGTGATGATCGCACCTCCGTCCACCAAGCGCCCCCGGGCCTCGTCGGAGGTCTCCGAGCACGCAGCTACGCCACTCGGTTTGTCCCAGTCGCGTGCGGCCGCAGGTGCACGTGGTCCGGCGCGCCCAGGGCACGGCCTGCAGCATCGGATCGAGTCCAGCCGGGCCGGGCGTTGGCTGGTCAGCGTCTTCCTGCTCGTAACGGTCGGCGCCGTCGTCGTCGAGAACCTGCCGGCCGGCACCGTCCAACGGCACTTGGGTTCGGTCGCCCAGCCCTATCTCGACGCCACGGCCCTCGACCAGAAGTGGGACATGTTCGCCCCGAACCCGCGGACCGAGATCCTCTACCTGGAGGCGCGCATTCTCCACGCCGACGGCCGGGTGACGACGTGGGCGCCCCCGTCGGACGGGCCGTTTCTCGGTGCGTACCGCGACGCGCACTGGAACAAGTACGTGGTGCACGCCGTCATCAGGCCCGGTGACCCCGACGGCTGGCCACAGCTGTGGAAGCCTCTGGCGCTGTTCGTGGCGTCGCAGGAGACCGGCGACCCTTCGCCGCCCGTACGCGTCACCCTCGTCAAGCGAAGCGCCTACCTGCTCCCGCCCGGCGGCAACACGCCCGACCACACGCCGTTCCGTGAGCAGGCCTATTACACGTTGCGGCTGCGATGAGGCGCATCTCCACCTGGTGGCAGCGGTTCTGGTTCGAGCCCCAGCCCACGTCGAGCCTGGCGATCCTCCGCATCGTGATGGGCGCGCTCGTCTTCGCCTGGGCGCTGTCACTTGTGCCCGACTTCCGGACGTTCTTCTCGTCCCACGGCATCGAACCCATCCCCCCCGTCCACGAGCCGCTCGGCGTCTGGGGAGTGCTCAACTCCGCCCCCGCCTACGGCGTGGCCCTGGGGCTCTTCGGCGTCCTCGTCGTGGCGTCGCTGGCGCTCATGGTGGGCTACCGGACACGGCTGGCCAGCGTGCTGGTGTTCGTGGCGGTGGTGTCCTTCGAGCACCGGGCGCCGTCGATCTGGAACTCGGGCGACGGCCTGCTGCGCATCGTGTGCTTCTTCTTGATGTTCGCCCCTGCGGGCGAAGCGCTCTCGGTCGACCGCTGGCGCAGGGCCCGTGACCGGTTCTGGGAATTCCCGGCGCGGGCCCCCTGGGCGCTCCGGTTGATCCAGATCCAGGTCAGCGTCGTCTACCTGAGCGCGGTGTGGTTCAAGCTCCACGGCCCCGATTGGCTGCACGGGACGGCCGTCTCCTACTCCATGCGGCTCCAGGACTTCCAGCGCTTCGTCCTGCCCGGCGCCATCAGCCACTCGGTGCTCGTGAGCAACATCGCCACCTACCTGACGATCGCCACGGAGCTCATGATCGCCGTCCTCGTGTGGAACCGGGCCGCCCGCCCCCTCGTGCTCATGCTGGGCGTGGTCCTGCACACCTCGATCGGCGTCAACCTCGAGCTCGGGTTCTTCAGCGAGGTGATGCTCGCCTGCTACCTCGCCTTCCTCTCCCCCGAGTGGGCCGCCCGGCACCTGCTCGTCGGGCGCGACCGCCTCGGCGCATGGCACCGGCGTCTGCGCTCCGGGCGTCAGCCGGTGCCCGACCCGTCGGCCCACAGCGTGGTGAGCACGTCGGGCCCGAACTGCTCCTTGTGCACGTACTCCGCCGCGCCGCACGTGCGGGCGTCGGCGGGGAGGTCGTCGGCGTCGTAGGTCGACAAGAGCCACACCCGCACCCCGGGATGCTCGGTGGTGATCCGCCGGGTGGCGTCGATGCCGCCCATACCCGGCATGTTGATGTCCATGAGCACGAGCTGGGGCGTCAGGGCGTCGACCTGCTCCACGGCCTCCTCGCCCGACTGGGCCTCCCCCACCACCTCGAAGCCCGCCGTGAAGCCCACCACGGCGCGCGCCGACATGCGGAACGGGGCCTGGTCGTCCACGATCAGCACCGAGACTCCCTGGTCAGCCACGTCCTAATCCTCGCAGCCCCCGGGAGGCGGGCACAGAAAGACAGCACGAGGGGGCCGGTGGTGGCAGCACCCCCGCCGCCCGCGACGGGCGGCCCCCGGCCCCGGGCCCTCGGCCTGCGGGCCGGTGGGGCTCAGGACTCCTGGGCCGAGAGGAAGAGCAGCACCGCCTTCACCCGGCGGTGGACGTCGGGCTCCTGGGACAGGGCCAGCTTGGAGAAGATCGAGTTGATGTGCTTCTCGACGGCCCGCTCCGACAACACCAGCGAGCCCGCCACGGCCGCGTTGTTCTTGCCCTGGGCCATCTCCGAGAGGATCTCGCACTCCCGGGCCGTGAGGCGGTGCAGGGGTGAGTCGGCCGGCTTGGCCCGCGCCGCCACCAGCGCGTCGACCACCACGGGGTCGATCACCGAGCCCCCTTGGTGGACCTCGCGGATGGCCCCCGCCAGCTGCCCGATGTCGGACACCCGCTCCTTCAGCAGGTATGCGCGGCCCTTGGACCCCCCGTCGAGGTAGGCCAACGCGTAGGCGGGCTCGGAGTACTGGCTGAGGACCACCACCCCCATGTCGGGATGGGTCTCGCGCAGCACGGCGGCCGCCCGGATGCCCTCGTCGGTCCCCGTGGGGGGCATGCGGATGTCGGTGACCACCACGTCGGGCTGCTCGGAGTCCGCCGTGGCCAGGAGCGAGTCGTAGTCCTCGCACACCCCGACCACCTCCAGGTCGGGCTCGGTGTCGAGCAGGTTCCGCACGCCCTCGCGCACGATGTAGTTGTCCTCGGCCAGCACGACCCGCACCGTCATCCCGGGAACACTACGTCAGGGCGCCCCGAGCACCCGCCCGGTCAGCCCCCCGTCCCCGACGGCAGGTCGATCACCAGCCCCTCGCTGGCCCCCGCCACGGGCACCCGGGCCCCGGCGTAGGAGGCCACCAGCGCGTCGATGGCGTCGTCGGTGCGGGGCGGGTCGTGGTGGAACAGCAGCACCTGCCGGGCCCCGGCCTCCTCGCCCAGGCGCACGGCGTAGCCCGCGGCGGCATGGCCGAAGTCGGCCCGCGCCGCCAGCTCGTCGTCTGTGTACTGGGCGTCGTGGAACAGGACGTCGCAACCGCGGGCCAGCTCGAGGGCGGCCTCGTGGTAGGCCCCGAGCCCGTCGGGGCCGGCGCCCAGGACGGTGGGACAGTGATCCGACAGGTAGGCGATCGACCTCGGCCCGTCCTCGATCCGGTAGCCGAAGGTGCGGCCGCCCTTGTGGGGGATCTCGCGGGCCAGGACGCGGAAGCCGGCGATGTCGTGGGCGCCGGGCTCGAGCGCGTGGAAGCGCCACGTCCCGCGCAGCTGCTCGGGGGTGATCGGGAAGTGCGGGGGCGACATGGTACGCGCCAGCACCTCGACGGGGTCCCCCTGGGCGGGCAGGTACACGTCCACCTGGCTGTCGGGCCGGTCGGCGGCGGCGAAGAACGGCAGGCCCTGGGTGTGGTCCCAGTGCAGGTGGCCGAAGACGATGGCCCCGGTGAAGGCGTGGCCGTCGAACACGGGCGTGAGGCGGCGGATGCCGGTGCCGGCGTCGAGGACGAGGCTGGGGAGCTCGCCGTCGTGGGCCAGGGCCACACACGAGGTGTGGCCCCCGTAGCGCAGGTGCTCGGGGCCGGGCGAGGGCGTCGAGCCCCGCGCCCCGCAGACCGTCACCCGCACGCGCGCCTCCCCGCCCCGGGGGCCGTCCTGGCCGCCGGGGGGCGCCCCCGCGCCGTGCCGCGCCTCGCGCGGGGGGCGCGCGGCATCCCGGGATGCGTGGTCATGGGGTGATTTGGCCACGCCCCCGGCCGGCGGTCAAGGGTGGCCGCCGGTGTGGGCGCGGTGATGCTGCCCCCCGTATGCTCGGCGGGTGCGGGGGCGCACCGGGACGGGGGGGCACATGCGCATCGGCGTTCGGCGTTTCCTGGCGGGGGTGGCGCTGGCGGGCGCGCTGGCGGCCTGCTCGAGCACCCCCCCCAAGCCCAAGCCCAAGACGGCCACCCCGATCCAGACCGTGTGCCGGGGGGCCCTGTCCGAGGCCAACGGCGGCAACTCCACGATGCTCATCGCCACGGTCCAGAAGGCCATGTCCCAGGGGAGCGCCCAGTTCGCCACCGACGTCCGCACGTGGCTCCTCGAGACCAACAAGGTGACGCGCAAGGCCGACGCCCAGACCGTCGTCTCGGACTGCAGGAAGAACGGCGGCCTGCCCAAGTCGTGACCCCTGTGCGCGCCCAGTACCACTTCTGGCCAGGCGATGCAGGGCTCGACGCCTGGGACGTCCACCGGCTCATCCGGCTCAGCCGCGGCCTCCCCGTACGTGACGTCCCCCTGTCGGCCATCGAAGACCTCGACACCGAGTACTGGTTCGCCGGCAGCCGGGAGCCCGCCACGGTGCGCACGGTGGTGGAGCACGTCCGGCTCATCGCCGGGGTCGACATGTCGCACCCGATCATCCTGGGCGCCGACGGCCGGGTGATGGACGGTATGCACCGGGTGGCCCGGGCGCTGCTCGACGGGCACGCCACCATCAAGGCGGTGCAGTTCGAGGCCGACCCCACCCCCGACTTCCACAACTGCCGCCCCGACGAGCTCCCCTACGAGGACGCCGCCGTCGACGGCTGAGCCCGACCACGCGCGGGCCTGCGAGCCCGTTCAGTCGTTGGCGCTCACCTCGGCCAGGAGGTCGGCGAACTTCTTGCGGGCGGCCTCGCGGCGCGTGGGGACATGCTCGGAGGGGACCTCGGCGGCGGCGTAGTTCTTGAGCACCTGGCGGGCCACGGTGACCTTGTGCACCTCGTCGGGCCCGTCGTAGATGCGCGCCGCGCGTGCCGCGCGGTACATGTGCTCGAGCGGCAGGTCGGTGGAGAAACCCAGTGACCCGTGCGCCTGGATCGCCCGGTCGATGACGTTGTAGAGGACGGCCGCCCCGTAGTACTTGATCATGGCGATCTCGACCCGGGCGGCCGGCGCCCCGTCACGGTCCATCTTCCACGCCGCCTGCAGCGTCATGAGGCGGGCGGCGGTCATCTCGGCCAGCGAATCGGCCACCCAGGCCTGCACCATCTGCTTGTCGGCCAGGAGGGAGCCGTGCGCGTAGCGCGACACGGCGCGCTCGCACAGCATGTCGAAGGCGCGTCGCGACTGGCCCAGCCAGCGCATGCAGTGGTGGATGCGGCCCGGCCCCAGGCGCATCTGGGCCAGCCGGAAGCCGTCACCCTCGGTACCCACGAGGTTCTCCACTGGCACGCGCACGTCCCGGTAGACGATCTCGGAGTGCCCGCCGAAGCGCCCGTAGTGCGGGAAGGGGTGCTCCATGGTGGGCACGTCGCGGACGATGTCCACCCCCGGGGTGTCGGTGGGGACCACGATCATCGAGCACCCCACGTAGGGGTGCACGTCGGGGTTGGTGACACACATGACGATGAGGAAGTCGGCCACCGACCCGTTGGACGTGAACCACTTGTGGCCGTTGATCACCCACTCCTCGCCGTCCTTGACGGCGGTCGTCTTGATGAGGGTGGGGTCGGCGCCCGCCCCGGGCTCGGTCATGGAGAAGGCGCTGCGCAGGGCGCCGGCCAGCAGCGGCTCGAGCCACCGGGCCCGCTGGTCCTGGCGACCCGAGGCCTCGATGCCCACCGCCAGGAGCTCGGCGTTGCCCGAGTCGGGGGCGTTGTTGCCGAACACCACGGGGGCGAGCGCACAGCGGCCCAGCACCTCGTGCAGCAGTCCCAGGCGGACCTGGCCGAAGCCCATGCCCCCGAGCTCGGGCGGCAGGTGCGCGGCCCACAGGCCCTGGGCCTTCACCTCGTCCTGGAGGGGGCGCATGGCCCGCAGGGCGTCGTCGTACTCGAGGTCGAGGGTCTCGAGCGGCACGATCTCCTCGTCCACCAAGGACCGGGCCCACGCCAGCTTGGCCTCGTACTCGGGCTCGGTCTCGAAGTCCCATGCCACGTGCATCCTCCTCGTCCGGCGGTTTTCGGGCCTGCAGGGCCGACCGCTACCGTGTGCCGGTGCCCGCCGACGCCACCGCTGCCCCCACGCGTAGCACCGTGGCCTTGCGGGCGCCCGTCGAGCCCTGCCCCGTGCGGCTGCCCCCCGTGCCGAGCGCCGCCGGGGCCCGCGCCACGGTGGCGGCCGCCGGCCGGGCGCTGCTCGACGAGCGCCGGGTGCTCGAGCCCGCCGAGCTGGCCGCCCTGGCCGTGGTCCCCGACGAGTCGGTGGTGGGGCTGGCCTCCCTGGCGCACGAGGTCCGCCTGGCGTGGTGCGGACCCACCGTCGAGGTGGAGGGGATCCTGTCGGCCAAGACGGGCGGCTGCCCCGAGGACTGCCACTTCTGCGCCCAGTCGTCGCGCTTCGACACCCCGGTGAAGGCCACGCCCTTCCTCGACCCCGAGGAGGTGCTGGCCGCCGCGGCCGAGACCGCGGCCTTGGGCGCGTCGGAGTTCTGCATCGTGCTGGCGGTGCGCGGCCCCGACGAGCGCACGCTCGAGCGCATCCTGGCCCTGGTCCCCCGGGTGCGGGCCGAGGCCGGGCTCAACGTGGCGGTGTCGGCCGGCATCCTCACCGAGGACCAGGCCCGCCGGCTGGCCGAGGGGGGCGTCCACCGCTACAACCACAACGTCGAGACGGCGCGCTCGTTCTTCCCCCGGGTGGTGAGCACCCACACCTGGGAGGAGCGCGCCGAGACGTGCCGTCTGGTGCGGGCGCACGGCATGGAGCTGTGCTGCGGGGCGCTGCTGGGCATGGGCGAGTCCGAGGCGCAGCGCGTCGAGCTGCTCCTGCAGCTGCGCGACCTCGACCCCGCCGAGGTGCCCCTCAACTTCTTGAACCCCCGGCCGGGGACGCCGTTCGGGGAGCGGCCCGTCGTGGGGGCCTGGGAGGCCATCCGGTGGATCGCCCTGTTCCGCCTGGCGCTCCCCGGTGTGATCCTGCGCTACGCCGGGGGGCGCGAGGTGACCCTGCGCGACCTGCAGGCCATGGGCATGACGTCGGGGATCAACGCGCTGATCGTGGGCAACTACCTCACCACCCTGGGCCGCTCCCCCGAGGAGGACCTGCGCATGCTGGGCGACCTGCGCATGCCGCTGGGCGCGCTCAGCGGCGCCATCTGACCCGGCCGTGGCGCGCGCCCTCATCACCGGCTGCTCGAGCGGGTTCGGCCGGGCGACCGCCCTCGAGCTCAAGGCCCGGGGGCACGAGGTGGTGGCCACCGCCCGCCGGCCCGAGACCCTCGAGGACCTCGACGTCGACGCCCGCCTCGCCCTCGACGTCACCGACGACGCCTCGGTGGCCGCCGCCGTGGAGGCCGCGGGCGAGGTCGACGCCCTCGTCAACAACGCCGGCGTCAGCGTGGGCGGCCCGGTGGAGAAGGTCCCGCTCGACGAGGTGCGCCGGCTGTTCGAGACGAACTTCTTCGGCGCCCTGCGCATGGCCCAGGCGGTGCTCCCCCAGATGCGGGCGCGGGGAGGCGGCACCATCGTGAACGTGTCCTCGGTCAACGGCCGGGTGTCGCAGCCGCTCGCCGGGTTCTACGCCGCCAGCAAGTTCGCCCTGGAGGCCATGTCCGAGGCGATGCACTTCGAGGCCGGGCACTTCGGCATCCGGACCGTGGTGATCCAGCCCGGGTACTTCAAGACCAACCTGGGCGAGGCCCGTCGGGAGTACGGGGTCGAGAGCGCCCCCTACGACGAGCTGCACGCCGTCACCGTCAAGCTGGCCGACCGCCTGGGCCGCGGCGACGCCCCGGGGCCCGAGGCGGTGGCCCGGGCCATCGCCGACGCCATCGAGAGCGACGCCCCCGCCCTGCGCATCCCGGTGGGCGAGATGGCCGAGACGGTCCTGTCCGCCCGCCAGGCGATGGACGACGCCGCCTTCGAGGCCGCCATGCGGGCCATGCTCGACATGGACTGGTGACCAGGGCGCGCCGCCCTCACACCCCGGCGACCACCACGCCCTCCCACGCGCCGAGCCCGAGGGTGTCGCCCGGCACCGGCGCGCCGGGAGCGGCGCGGGCCGGGTCGGTGCCGACCACGACGGTCCCCCCCGCCCCCGGAAGAGCGACATCCTGCGCCGTCCCCGACAGGTTGAGCGCCACCACCGTGGCCTCGCCCCGGCGGAACAGCCACACCCCGTCGGGCGCCGCCAGGCGCTCGTAGCCGCCCAGCTGCAGGTCCGGCGAGCGTCGGCGCGCCGCGATGACCTCGTGCGTCATGTTGAGCACCGAGCCCGACTCGGCGCGCTGGTCGGCCACGTTGGCCACCCGGGGGTCGGTCACCGGCAGCCAGGGCGTGGCCGCCGCGTCGGTGAAGCCGCCGTGGGGGCTTCTGTCCCACGGCATGGGCGTGCGCTCGGGGTCGCGGCCCACGTAGTAGGGCCAGAAGCGCTTGCCCACCGGGTCGAGGAGCTCGTCCTCGGTGATGTCGCCGTCGACGAGCCCGATCTCGTCGCCCTGGTAGAGCACGGCCGTCCCCCGCAACGTGAGCAGCATGAGCAGCGCCACCCGCACCCTGGCCGGGTCGCCCTCGGCCCAGCGGGTGGCCAGGCGCGACACGTCGTGGTTGGATCCCGTCCACACCGGCCAGGCCCCCTCCGGCAAGAGGGCCTCGGTGCGCGCCACGACGTCCGACAGCGCCTGGGCGTCCAGCGGCGCCTCGACGAAGGGGAAGTTGAAGGCGAGGTGCAGCTCGTCGGTGCCCGACCCGTAGTAGGAGACCAGGGTGTCGAGGCTCTCGACCATGGTCTCGCCCAGCAGCACGCGCGGCGGGTCGTAGCCGGACGAGATGGTGCGCCACCGCCGCAGGACGTCGTGGACCTCGGGCTGGTTCGAGTTGTAGACGGGGCGCTGGCCGAACATCTGCATGACGAAGGGGTCGTCCTCGGTGGCGGGCGGGTTGTCGCGCAGCTGGGCGTCCTTGACGATCATGTGGCACACGTCGATGCGGAAGCCGGCCACGCCCCGGTCCCACCAGAAGCGCAGGATCTCGTCGAAGGCGTCGCGCACGCCCTGGGACCACCAGTTGAGGTCGGGCTGCTCGGGCAGGAAGTTGTGGAGGTAGTACTGCCCGCTGGCGTCGTCGAGCGTCCATCCCGGGCCGCCGAAGGTGCTCACCCAGTTGTTGGGCGGACCTCCGTCGGCGCCGGGGTCGGCCCACACGTAGAAGTCGCGGTGCGCGGCGAGCGTCGAGCTGCGGGAGTCCTCGAACCACGGGTGCTTGTCGCTCGTGTGGTTGGGCACGAGGTCGAGGAGGATGCGGATGCCCAGCTGCCCGGCCTCGGCGATGAGGGCCTCGAGGTCGTCCAGGGTGCCGTAGTCGGGGTGCACGGCGCAGTAGTCGGCGACGTCGTAGCCCCAGTCGGCGTTGGGCGAGGGGCCCACCGGGCTGAGCCACAGCGCGTCCACCCCCAGCCAGGCCAGGTGGTCGAGGTGCCGGCGCAGCCCGGGAAGGTCACCGTGGCCGTCGCCGTCGGCGTCGGCGAAGGAGCGGATGTAGACCTGGTAGAGCACGGCCGAGTGCCACCACTCGGGGCTCGCCACGCGTCCTGCGCCCGTCACGGCGACCTCCCTGTGCTCGCGGCGGCGGCCAGCTCGGGGTGCTCGGCGGCACGCCAGCAGTACCAGGCGACCACCGAACGATACGGGCGGAACGGCTCCCCCAGCGGCTCGAGCTCCTTGGGGTCGGGCATGGCCGTCCCCCAGGCCACGCCGAACCCCCGCCGCACCCCCAGGTCGCCCGTGGGCCACACGTCGAGACGGCGCAATTGGAAGAGGAGGAACATCTCGGCCGTCCAGCGCCCGATCCCCCGCACGGTGGTGAGCCGGGCCACCACCTCGTCGTCGGGCTCGCGGGCCAGGCCGCGGGGGTCGAGGACGACGGTGCCGTCGTCGACCTTGGCCGCCAGGTCGCACAACGAGGCCGCCTTGTTGGCCGACAGCCCCGCGGCGCGCAGCTCCTCGGGGCGCAGGGCAAGCACGGCGCCGGGGGTGGCGTCCCCGTCGAGGGCGGCCAGCAGCCGCCCGTGGATGGTGGCGGCGGCCTTCCCGGCGAGCTGCTGGAACACGATGGACTGCACCAGCGCGCCGAAGTGCGTGGTGTCGCGCCGGCCGAGGCGGGGCAGGCCGAAGGCCCCCACCAGCCGGGCCACCACCTCGTCGCGGGTGGCGAGCTCCTCGGCCGCCGCGCCGAACGAGCGCGACCGCACCGGGCCGGTGGCGCGGCTCATGGGGTGGGCCCGAGGTGGGGCGCAGCGGGCGACGGCACGGTGCGGGGCAGTCTGCCAGCACAGCCGCGGCCCCGCGGGCGGGCGGCGGCTGCCCGCTACTGTGCGGTCGTGACCGGCACGGCGGCGCCAGGAGAGACCTCGCCGTTCTGCACGGGGTGCGGCCGGGCCCGCGCGGCCTGCCCCGGGTGCGCCCGCGAGCTGGACCCGCCCCGGTTCTGCCAGCGCTGCGGCCGGCGCCTGACGGTGGCGGTCTCCCCCGGGCGCTACGTGGCGCGCTGCCGTGACCACGGGGAGGTCGCCGGCTCCTGACGCCGGCACCCTCCGGCCGGCGGGCCCGGCCCGGGGGGCGCGGGAGGGACGTGGGAGAATCGGGGCATGGACCGCATCGGCGTGGCCGACACCATGTTCGCCCGCTACGACATGGGGGCCGAGGCCGTCGACGAATTGAAGCAGTGCCCCGGCCACGGCGAGCGCTTCGAGGTGGTGCGGCGCACGGTGCCGGGCTTCAAGGACCTCGGGGTGGCGTGCAAGAAGCTCGTCGAGGAGGAGGGCTGCGCCATCGTGGTGGCCCTCGGCATGCCCGGCCGGGCGGCCATCGACCAGGTGTGCGCCCACGAGGCCTCGCAGGGGATCATGCTCGCCCAGTTGCTGACCAACACCCACGTGCTCGAGGTCTTCGTCCACGAGAACGAGGAGGACGACCCGGGGCGCCTGGCGGCGGTGTGCGTCGACCGGGCCCGCAAGCACGCCCGCAACGCCTACTGGATGCTCTACGAACCCGAGCAGCTCACCCGCCGCGCCGGCCAGGGCGTGCGCCAGGGCTACCCGGACGCCGGCCCCGTCGGACCCCCGCGCCCCTGAGGCGGGTCACCCGAGCCCGAGCCCCAGTTCGTCGGCCGCCGAGCGCCCCCGGCCGGGGGCGGGGGCCTCCATGCCGCGGGCCTCGAGCGCGCGGGCCAGCACGGCCCCCTGGCGGTCGATCGCCGCGCGCAGAGCGCGTGCGGGCACCTCGTAGCGCCGCTCCCCCACCCCGGGGTGCTCGTGGCGGGCACGGTGCCCGGGGGCGGGCGTCATCGTGTCGAGGAGCCGGTCGGCGACGCGCTCCACCGCCGCCGCCGGCGCCCCCGCGGGGAGCGCCCGGCACCACGCCCGCACCACGTCGCGCCGGGCGGCCGTGGAGCGCCCCGCCAGCGCCCCCGCCACGTCGACGCCGGGCTCGCCGGGCTCGGGGCCCGCCCGGCGGGGCACCCGGTCGACGACGGCCGCCAGCCGGCGGGCGCTCAGGCCCACGGCCCGGGCCCGGTCCTCCCATTGGCCCCGCAGGTCCTCGGGCGAGCGGGCGAGGTCGCGCGGCGGCCGGGTGGCGTGCCCGGCGATGTCCCGGGCCCGGGCGCCTCCCCGTCCCCGCCCGGCCAGGTGCGCGGCGATGGCCGCCGACCGCTGCGAGAACGCCCGCCGGGCCTCGACGCCGATGCCCGCCACATCGGCGCGCCCGTTGCGGGCGGGCTCGAAGGCGAGCCCCAGCCGGGCGGTGAGCTCGTGCCGGAGCTGCACGTGATACAGCGCGTCGGCCGTCGAGCGGTGGGCGTAGAGGCCGCGCCCGTCGAGGGCGCTGAAGGACCCGTCACGGTCGCGCCCGAGGTTGGGGAGCACCGCGTGGCTGTGCAGGTGGGGGTCCAGCGCGCGGCTCACGCGGTGCACGAAGCACGCACCGGCCACGGCGTGGGCCGGCTGGGGGACGACCACGCCGCCCTCGGGCCGGCGCACGGCCAGGGCGCGCCGCTCCACGTAGTCCAGGGCGGCGTCGACGGCCCGCTCGTGGGCCTCGCGGACGGCGGCCGACACCTGGGGCGTGCCCAGGGCGTGCAGCAGGCTCACCGACTTGGGCGCGCAGAA
>DATJBC010000082.1:0-11390 GCA_035515515.1 Acidimicrobiales bacterium | reverse complement strand
CCCTTCGGCGGGCCCCGCTCGCACTGGGGGGCCCGCCTGGCGCGCGCCGTGCACCGCGCCGTGCTGGCGGGGTGCACGGCCGCCGGCCCCCCGGGGGCGTGGTGATCACCCTCGTGCTCGGCGGGGCGCGCTCGGGGAAGTCCGCCGTGGCCGAGGCCCTGGTCGCCGCGCGCCTCGCCGTCACCGGCCCCGACGGCCCGCCGGGCGTGACGTACGTGGCCACCCTGGTGGTGGGCGAGGACGCCGACCTGGCCGACCGGGTGGCCCGCCACCGGGCCCGGAGGCCGGCGGGCTGGTCGACGCTCGAGGCGGGGACCGACCTCCCCGCCGTGCTGCGCGCCGTGGCGGGCCCGGCCCTCGTGGACTCGCTCGGGCCGTGGGTGAGCGCCTCGCCCGGCATGCAGGCCGACGCCGGCGGCCTGTGCGACGCCCTGGTGGCCCGCGCCGGCGACACGGTGGTGGTGTCGGAGGAGGTGGGCCTGGCCGTGCACCCCTCCACCGAGGCGGGCCGGCGCTTCCAGGACGCCATGGGCACGGTCAACCAGGCGGTCGCCGCCTGCGCCGACGAGGTCGTCCTCGTGGTGGCGGGCCGGACGCTGCGCCTCGAGGGCCGCGGGGACGACCGGTGATGCGCCGCGCCGTCGCCTTCCTCACGCCCTTCGGCGCCGCCGCGCCGCCGTCGCCGGGGGCGCTCGACTGGTTCCCGGTGGTGGGCGCCGCCGTGGGGTTGGCCGTGGGCGGCGTGTGGTGGCTGGCCGCCCGGGGCTGGCCGCCCCTGGCGGCGGCGGCCGTGGCCGTGGTGGCCGACGTCGTCGTCACCGGCTACCTGCACCTCGACGGGCTGGCCGACGCCGCGGACGGTCTGCTGCCCCCGCTGCCCCCCGAGCGGCGGCTGCAGGTCATGGCCGATCCGGCCGTCGGGGCCTTCGGGGCGATCACCCTGGGATCGGTGCTGCTCCTGCGCGTGGCCTCGCTGGCCTCGATGCGCGCCACGCCGCTCGTGGTGGGCGCGCTGTGGTGCGGGTCCCGCACGGCCATGGCGGTCACCGCCCGGTCCATGCGCTACGCGCGGCCCGGCGGGCTGGCGAGCGCCTTCGTCGACCCCCCCGCCGACCGGGGCGCGGCGGGGACCGGGCCTCCCGGGGGCGGTGCGCGGGGCCGCTCCGGCGTGCTCGTGCCCGCCCTCGTGGGCGCCGTCCTCGTGCTCGTGCTGGCCGTGGCGGGCCGGGGGGTCCACGGGCTGGCCGCGCTGGGCGGCGAGGCGGTGGGCGTGGGCGCCGTGCTGGCGCTGGCCCGGCGGCGGATCGGCGGGTTCACCGGCGACGTCCTGGGCGCGGCGGGCGTCGTGGGGGAGACGGTGGGACTGGTCGTGCTGGCGGCGAGGTGGTGAGCACCTCGCGCGGCCTGCCCCGCCCCCTCGGGGCGGCCGTGGGCGTCGTCGTGGACGAGTTGGTGGGGGAGCCCCCCGCCGGGGTGCACCCCGTGGGCGTCTTCGGCCGGTGCATGACCGCCGTGGAGCGCGCCACGTACCGGGACCGGCGCGCCGCGGGCGTCGTCCACGCGGCGCTGGGCGTCGGCATGGGGATGGGGGCGGGGGCCGCCGTGGGCACCGCCACCGCCACCTACGTCGCCGTCGCCGGGCGCGAGCTGCGCGCCGTGGCGGGGTCGGTGGGCGCCGCGCTGGCGGGCCACGACCTCGAACGGGCCCGGGCGCTTCTCCCCAGCCTCGTGGGCCGCGACGTCTCCGCCCTCGACTGCGAGGGGACGGCCCGCGCCGTGGTGGAGTCGGTGGCCGAGAACACCGTGGACGCCGTGGTGGCCCCCGCCTGGTGGGCGGCCACCGCCGGGGCGCCGGGGGCACTCGGCTACCGGGCCGCCAACACCCTCGACGCCATGGTGGGGCACCGCAGCGCCCGCTACGCCCGCTTCGGGTGGGCGAGCGCCCGGCTGGACGACGCCGCGGCCTACGTGCCCGCCCGTCTCACCGCCGCGCTGGTGGCCCTCGTGCGGCCGGGCTCGGCCGGGGAGGTGTGGCGCGCCGTGCGCGACCAGGCACCGGCTCACCCCTCCCCGAACGCCGGCGTGGCCGAGGCGGCCTTCGCCGGCGCACTGGGACTGCGGCTGGGGGGCGACAACCGCTACGACGGCGTGACCGACCGCCGTCCCGTCCTCGGACGCGGCCGGCCGGCGTGCCCCGCCGACATCGGACGGGCCGTCGTGCTGTCGCGCGACGTGACCCGGGCCCTGGTGGTGCTTCTCGCCGGGTCGGGCGTCGCCGCCCTGGGCGCGCGCCGCCGGGACCGCCGGACGAAGCCCGGCGCGGCGCGTCCCGGGGCGCGGCGGTCAGGGGCCGAGCGGTGGGCGCGATGACCGTGGCGCCGACCGGCACGGTCCCACCGGCCGGGCCGCACGGGGGCGACGGCGCCGCCGTGGCGCGCGCCCTGGGGATGGCGGTCGGCGACATGCTCGACCTCTCGCAGTCGCTCAATCCCGTCGTCCGCGACATGGTGCCGGTGCTCGAGCGTCACCTCGGTTCGCTGGCGCGCTATCCCGACCCGCGCCGCGCCGTGGAGGCGCTGTCCGGCGCCATGGGCGTCGACGGGTCGCGGCTGGTGCTCACCAACGGCGGGGCGGAGGCCATCGCCCTGCTGGCCGCGCAGCTGGGCGGGCGTGTGGTGGAGCCCGAGTTCTCCCTGCACCCCCGCACGGGAGGCCCGTTGTGGCGCTCCAACCCCCACAACCCCACGGGGCTCCTGGCCGGGGCCGGCGAGCACGCCGAGGTGTGGGACGAGGCCTTCTACCCGCTGGCCACGGGGGAGTGGACCCGGGGCGACGACGCCGTGGTGGTGGGGTCGCTCACCAAGCTCCTCGCCCTGCCCGGCCTCCGCCTGGGCTACGTGCTCGTGCCGGCGGAGCGGACGTCGCTGGCGGCGGCCTGCCGGCGGCGCCAGCCGGCGTGGTCCGTGAACGGGCTGGCGGCCGAGGCCCTGCCCGACCTCCTCGACATGGTCGACCTCGGTGCCTGGGCGGCGTCCGTCCGGTGTCTGCGGAGAGAGCTGGTGGCGGTCCTGCAAGACCATGGGCTCGCCCCCCGCCCGTCGGACGCCAACTGGGTGCTGGTGGACGCCCCCGGGCTCCGCGAGCGCCTGGCGCGCCGTGGGGTGCTGGTGCGCGATTGCGCCAGCTTCGGCATGCCGGGGACGATGCGGATCGCCGTGCCGTCGTCATCGGGGCTCGACCGACTCGCCGACGCGCTGTCGGCGGCGCGCCGCGGCGACGAGGCGGGAGACGAGGCCGCGAGCGCGCCGTGACGAGACCGCCGGTCGTCTGATGAGGAGAGGACAGCCATGAGCAACGAACAATTCGCCGAGGCCTGCGAGGCCGTCCGTCCCGTCGACCCCGAGGCTGCCGCCGCCGGGGCGCAGCACCATGACCGGTTGACGAAGCCGCGTGGATCGCTGGGCCGGGTGGAGGACATCGGCGTCCGGCTGTGCGCCATCGCCCGCACGTGCCCTCCGCCGGTCCCCGAGCCGGTGGTGGTCGCCGTGTTCGCCGGCGACCACGGGGTGGTCGCAGAAGGCGTCACGCCCTGGCCGCAGGAGGTCACCGCGCAGATGGTGGCCAACTTCTGCGCCGGCGGTGCCGCCATCAACGTCCTGGCCGGCGTGGCCGGCGCCGAGGTGGTCGTGGTCGACGTGGGGGTGGCCACCCCCGTGCCGGTCGACGGCGACCGGCTGCTGCGGCGCAACGTCGCTCCCGGCACGAGGAACCTGGCCGCCGGGGCGGCCATGACGCTCGAAGAGGCCGGCGCCGCGCTCGACGTCGGCGTGGAGGTGGCGCATCGCGCCGTCTCCGACGGGGCGCGCATGGTCGTCACCGGGGACATGGGGATCGGCAACACCACGGCCGCCGCCGCCCTGGTGGCGGCCTGCACCGGCCGCCCGGCGGCCGAGGTCACGGGCCGGGGCACGGGCATCGACGACGCCACGATGGCGCGCAAGCAGGCCGTGATCGAGGGCGCGCTGGCCAGGGTCGGCGACGACGCCCCCCCGCTCGAGGTGCTGGCGGAGCTGGGCGGCCTCGAGATCGCCGCCCTGGCGGGGTTCATCGCGGGCGGCGCGTCCTGCGGCGTGCCCGTGGTCGTCGACGGCGTGATCGCCGCCGCCGCCGCCCTGGTCGCCGTGCGGTGTGCTCCTGCCGTCGCCGGCTATCTCATCGCCGGCCACCGCTCGACCGAGCCCGGCTCCGCGTTGGCGCTCGCGCACCTCGGGCTGGTGCCGACGCTCGACCTCGGCATGCGGTTGGGGGAGGGGACCGGCGCGGCTCTGGCCGTCCCCGTCATCCAGGCCGCGGCACGGGTCTTACGTGACATGGCGACGTTCGACAGCGCGGGGGTCACCGACAAAGGCGATCCCCGGTAGTCGGGTAGGGTCACGACGTGCCCGACACCCCCCTCCACGACTTCTCGGTGCCCCTGTCGCGGATTCCCGTGGAGGAGAAGACAGAGCGGGCTGGCAGCTTCGGCACGGTGGCGTCGCACTACGAGCGCTACCGGCCCGGTCCTCCCGACGCCGCGGTGGACTGGATCATTCCGGCCGGCGTCGACACCGTCGTCGACCTCGGCGCCGGGACGGGCGCGCTCACCAGGCTGCTGGTGGGCCGGGCTGCCGACGTGGTCGCCGTCGAGCCCGACGACCGCATGCGGGCCGTGTTGCGCGACGAGGTACCCGGGGCCCGCGCCCTCGAGGGTCGCGGCGAGTCCATCCCGCTCTCCGACGGCTCGGTCGACGCCGTGATCGCCTCGTCGTCGTGGCACTGGATGGACCCCGTGCCCACGCTGATCGAGGTGGGGCGCGTCCTCAGGCCGCAGGGCGTCCTCGGCGCGCTGTGGTCCGGACCGGACCCGGAAGGGCCCTTCATCTCCCAGGCGCGGGCCCTGCTCGCGGCGGGGTCCGGGGCGGCCGACGGGGGGGAAGGGGGAATGCGGGAACTCATCCTCGGGGACGGCTCGCGTCCCGCCTCCACCCTCGAGATCCCGCCGAACGTGCCCTTCGGCCCGCCGGAGCGAGAGGTCTTCACGTGGGACATGGCCCTCGACGCCGACGAGCTGATCGGCCTCCTGGGCACCTTCAGCTGGGTCATCCTCTTGCCCGAGGAGCAGCGCACGAGGGTCTGCGACGAGGCCCGCCGGCTCCTGCGAGACCTGCTCGGGGTGGAGGGAGAGGTGACGGTGGACGTCGACTTCCGCTGCGATGCGTGGAAGGCGGGGCGCTCGCCCTGACGCCCGGGGACGATCACGCTGTAGTGTCTGGGTTTCTCGGGCGCATAGCTCAGTTGGTTAGAGCGCAGCCTTCACACGGCTGAGGCCACAGGTTCGAGTCCTGTTGCGCCCACTCTTAACGAGGACGTCTGTCCTGAACAGGCCCCGGCAGATGGCTTGTCCAACAAGGCGATAGCCCGTTGGCGATGTCCTACATGTCGGTCGGGTCCAGGCGAGAACGGCCACCGGGGTCGGGTCAGTGGCAGCTGCGCGGCGACATCACGGGCAAGCAGCGCAGCGTCACGCGCACCTTCAGGCGCTGTGGTGGTCACGACGGCCACGGTGGGTCAGCAACTGGACCTGTGGCTGGAACGTGCCACCCAATCAGCGCCCATGAACGCTGCACGAGAACCGATCCAAGATCAGCACCGGATCAGCCACCGAGCTAAGTGGCCTTGCCTGGCTCGCCCTCCTGTGGGCTAGCAGCGCGACCTGGCTTGCCGGGTGCTCGGCGTGCTTCCAGCTGCTGCCCGGACCGACGACCGCCATCGGATTTCGTGGTCGACAACGACAGGCGAGCCTGTGCAGCCAACGGGGCCGATCTGGGGTCCGGCACCGCAAACCGGGCGGTCCCTCCACGCTCACGAAGCCCCGAGTGACACCCGGCGCTTGACCGACTGGCTATACAGCGTATAAGAATACATATCGGTGTCTAACCTGCCGGATTGGAAGAGCGCCCGGAGGGAATCTGCTCGGGCGGCGATTGTGGCCGCAGCCTGGGAGGCGGTCGGTGAGGTCGGTCTCTCCGGGCTGGCGATCCGAGACCTGGCCAAACGGGCAGGGATCACGACACCGACCATCTACGTGTACTTCTCGTCGAAGAACGACGTTTACGACGCCATGTTCCTCCAGGCGGCCGAGGACTTCGAGCACCACATGACTGCGCCGGCCTCGGACTCTGCCCCGAAGGGGGCTTTGCTGGAAGGGGCCCGTAGATTCATGGAGTTCTGTCGGGCCGACACACCCCGCTATCAGCTCCTCTTCCAACGCACCATCCCGGGGTTCGAGCCTTCTGTCGACGCGTATGCGCCGGCCGTGCGTGCTTTGGAGGTGGCCCGCAACCTGCTGGCGTCGGTCGGGATCTCCGATTCACGCTCGCTCGACCTGTGGACAGCCCTCAACACGGGGCTCGTGGACCAGCAAATCGCGAACGATCCGGACGGCGAGCGGTGGGCAGGCCTGCTCGAGGACGCCGTCGCGATGTTCTTGACCTACGTCCTGCCGCGACGACAGACGACAAGGAGCCGAAAACCGTGACGAACATGCCAAGGGCCTCCCTCCACCACATCGCCCTCACCGTGACCGACGTCGATGCCAGCGTCACCTGGTACGAAAGGATTTTCGGAGTGCACCACCGCATCGACGTCCCCCATCAAGGGGGTGTGGGCAAGATCCTCGCCGACGACGAGCAGCGCTTGATGTTCGCTCTCCATCGTCATGAGGCCAACGATGGCTCGCTGTTCGGCGAGCGCAAGAACGGCCTTGATCACGTCGGTCTCGCCGTCACAACCCGTATCGAACTGGAGCAGTGGCAGGAGCACCTCGAAGCCAACGGCGTCATCAGGGCCGATACGGCCGACAAGCCCCTGACACAGTCGCCAATCGCCGATGAGAGCTATGCCTCCGTGCTGGTGTTTCGCGATCCCGACAACATTCAGTTGGAGCTGTTCGCTCCGGCGGCGACGCGGGGATTTGTTCCTGAAGGCCGATGACGGCCCGCACGGTGCCGGGTGCGGGCGGTGGCCGCTGGCGGCTGCCCGTCCGTGATCACGACAAGCCGTCATACCTAGGTCGACCCCACCCTCGGAGGCCCTCGTCCCGGCTTCGCCGGGGCATCCGGCTCCCGGCATGTTCGGGCGGTGAGGTCACCGTCGCTTGGGGCGCGAGGTCAGGTGTTCCCGGTCAGGGTCGACCTCGTAGGACTTCGACACGAACGACCTCCACCCCGCTAGGCCGGGCGGTCCGCGCAACAAACCCGCCTCGCAATTGGGGCGTCCGGGCGATATGTCAGTCAAATGTGACATATCGCAACGCATAACGGAACCCGTTGGAGGCATGAGTTCCTAGAGGCGCTAGACGTCGCGCCTCGACTGGGGAAGACTCTGGCGGGTCTTCACGGCGGAGACCCTCTTCCGAGGACCATAGGGCTGCGGAAGGCCGGGGGGAAGCGAGCCACGGGAACAACGCTTGCGATCTCTCCATAGCACCCAGGAGAGAACCATGACCGTCATTCAGTCCATCATCGGACGCATTCAACCAGGACGATTCGACGAATACCTCGAACTGAATCGCCAGGTGATCAAGATCCATGAGCGGATGGGGGTCACCGCTCGCGTGCTTCTCGCTGGTCCAGCCGGGGAGGCCTCCGGGCTGAGTTCATTCTCAACAGAACACCCGAGCATGGATGACTACGCGCGCTACGCCGAGGACGCGGCAGCTGACAGTGAGCTGCAGTCCCTCGTGATGAACCTGCGCTCCGAGCAAGCGCCGGTGGTGATCGAGCAGCAGTCTCTTGCCTCTGAGCTTCCGCTGGGGCGGACACCGAAGGCCGGACGCGGCCCGGTGGTCGAGGTCCACGTCTCCCGTCCCACTCCAGGGCGCATGGAAGAGGTCCTGAACTTGGGCAAGAGGGTCTGTGATTTCGTCGAGGCCAACGGAGCGATGAACGCACGGAGCTTCCAACTCGGATATGCCGGAATTGGGACTGGGTCCCTTCTATCGATGTGGGAGTTCGAGAGTCTCCGGGCTTGGGGGAAAGCCGCTGACGCCTGGAACAACGATCCTGAAGGCCAAGAGATCGCGATGTCGACGGTCGCAGCGAACCCCTCGACCACGCTTGCATTCAGCGGCCTGTACATGGAGGTGCCTCTCTAGCACTCGGCTGGTTCCTTGGTGCCTGCGGGCAGGTGGATCCGATGGCGATGCACCTGCTCCGCGGAGGCGCCATCAGCTTCACCGTGTCTGGCTCAACCGTCGCACGACGCGCCGATAATCGGCGATCCTGGTCGCATGAGATGCTGCTTGACACCGCCCTCCTCGTGGCGATGCAGTGCCCTATCCTCCGAGGTCCGCCTGCTCGCAATCGACACGGTTGAAGATCCAGGATGGTTCCCCAAACCTGGCCTGTGGCGCTGGCGTCCTGACCCCAGCGCACCCGGGCAATTGAGTGCGCCACGATGATGCTCGAATGAGCGTTATGTCGTCGTATTCCCGCTTGGAGGAGGGAGGACGTACGTCGCATTTCAACTCAGGATGCCCGAGCCTTTGCTCGATGCCGCACTTCGGCCCTGCCGAGGAGCTTGCCCTTCACGTCTGGCATTCGGACCGCGTCGTTCTGATTGGCGATGCAGCACGTGCCTGCTCTCCGACTATGGCTCAGGGCGGTCTCGCTATTGAAGACGCGGTCGTCTTGGCCGAGGAACTTTCACGCACGCGGTCAGTAACAGGCGCTGCGGAGGCGTTCGTAGCTCGTCGCCAGTCTCGCGTCGCGCGGGTGCGCGACCGCACCCACGTCGAATTGAGATGTTCAACCGCGGAGCAGGGCATCTCGCTGAACGATCCCAGCAGACCAGAGAGGTGCTGGCCCAGCTGATCTAACTCGCAGCCTCCCTCTCTCGCACAAGGCCATTCCGGATGCCGAACTCGGTCGCCCCGGCTCGATCGCCAGCTGACCGGCATGGCCGCCGTTGCCCAGTCCCGGTCGGCGGCCTCGTGCCGGATTCTCTGCTCGACCGACTCGGACCCGGGAGTTGCGCGCCGTCACTCGAGGCGCCGTCGTTTCACGGTGCGCTGACGTCATCGAGTGACTTCGGTTGGCTACGCTGCGGGTGGGGCCGTGACTGGCGCGTCGGGTGGAGCACCACCGGGAAGCGGCCCTGCTGGCCGACGTGCCGGCGACTGCCGTGCGCCTGGGCGATGAGAGGGACTCGTCCAAGGAGGGCGCATGGCCGTATCCCCAGAGCAGATCGCCTTCCGGTCGGCCCTCGACGTGGTGGCGGCGGCGGAGCCCCGGGTGGCCGCCTGCATCGAGGCAGAGCTGGCCAGCCAGCGCCGCCAGCTCAAGTTGGTCGCCTCCGAGAACTACGCCTCGCCAGCCGTCCTGCTGGCGATGGGCAACTGGCTGTCGGACAAGTACGCCGAAGGCGTCCCCGGTCGACGGATGTACGCCGGGTGCGAGCAGGTCGACCAGATCGAGCGCATCGCCGTCGAGCACGCCACGGCGCTGTTCGGTGCCGACCACGCCTACGTCCAACCCCACTCGGGCATCGACGCCAACCTGGTCGCTTTCTGGGCGATACTGGCCCGTCGAGTCGAGCGTCCCTTCCTCGACGCCGCCGGGGCCGGCCACGTCAACGAGCTGTCCTCCGACGCCTGGGCTGAGCTGCGCCGCCAGCTCGGCGCCCAGCGGATGATCGGCATGTCGCTCGATGCCGGGGGGCATCTGACCCACGGGTTCCGCCCCAACATCTCGGGCAAGATGTTCGACCAGGCCAGCTACGGCGTCGACCCGGCGACCGGGCTCATCGACTACGACGCCGTCCGGGCCCAGGCCCGCCAGTTCCGGCCCCTCATCCTTCTGGCCGGCTATTCCGCCTATCCCCGCAACCCCAACTTCCGGGCCCTGCGTGAGATCGCCGACGAGGTCGACGCCACCCTCATGGTCGATATGGCGCACTTCGCCGGCCTGGTGGCCGGCAAGGTCCTCAGCGGTGAGCTCGACCCCGTTCCCCACGCCCATGTCCTGACCACCACGACCCACAAGTCCCTACGCGGACCGCGTGGTGGCATGGTCCTGGCCACCGCGGACTACGCCGAGTTCGTGGACCGGGGATGTCCCATGGTGCTCGGCGGACCTCTTCCCCACGTCATGGCGGCCAAGGCCGTGGCCCTGGCCGAGGCCCGACAGCCCGCCTTTGCCGAGTACGCCCGATCCATCGTGACCAACGCCCGGGCGCTCGCCGAGGGCCTCGCCCGGCGGGGTGCGTGCCTGGTCACCGGCGGCACCGACAACCACATCGTGCTCATCGACGTCGCCGACACGGTGGGGCTCACCGGACGCCAAGCCGAAGCGGCCCTCCAGGATGCCGGAGTGGTGACCAACCGCAACTCGATACCGGCCGATGCCCACGGCGCCTGGTACACCTCGGGCATCCGCCTAGGGACGCCCGCCCTCACCACCCTGGGTTGTGGGCCAGCCGAGATGGACGAGATCGCCGACATCATCACAACCGCGCTGCGGGCCACCACCGCCGCCCCGGCCCCATCCGGCGTCTCCCAGGCCCGCTACATCCTCGACGACCGTGTCGCGGCTGCATGCCGGAACCGCTGCGCCGACATCCTCGGCCGGTTCCCCTTGTATCCCCACGTCGAGCTCTAGGTCCCCGTTCTTCGGTGGGTGCACCTCGAATTTCGACGGACTGGGAGTCGTCCCTCCTTGGTGTCGTGCCCACGACCGTTCTCGCCCGGTCGAGCGCCTTCTACAGGGACATCCCTGGCCTCGAACTGCTTGGTGAGAGCCCGATGGCTCTCCTATCCGATGCGATCAGCAAGCCTCGTGTGATCGTGGGCAGGCTCGGTGGTCTCTACAGGGCGGCCCGGACTCGTCTGAGCAACCGGTCTTGGTCCTCGGCGGTGGTCACGTTTTACGCGCTCGAAATCAGTCTGAACCCGAACATCAGCGAAGAGTCCGACGGGGTCTTCATGGAAGTGGAGGAAGGCTCGCGACCCTCGATAGAAGGTGCCTCGGCTCTTCTCCCGAAGCCCGGGGAGGATCCGGAGGGCCGCCAGCAGCGGCTCAAGCCGGGCGAGGGCGTCGTCGCCGGCGTGCTTCATTGCCGTGAGTGTGCCGCATCGCGGCCGCTGGCAACGTGCCGATCGTTCGCTCCCCCCCGACGACCCGCCCGCTCCGTGACGACACCCCGGGGCGGACCTGAGCACCCCTGGGCGCGCCGGAGCCATGTCCGAGATTTCCGAAAACCCCGGAGTGACCGACGGACGGCCGGGATCTCTACCCTATGGGCAGCCCTGTGACGACCTCGGCCGCCCGAAGGGTTTCCTGGCCGAGCGGCTG
>DATJBC010000081.1:0-15411 GCA_035515515.1 Acidimicrobiales bacterium | reverse complement strand
GCTCGGAGGGCCCTGCTACCACATGGTCGAGGTCCTCACCCATCCCGACCACGTGCCGCAGTGGCGACGGGCCGCCACCGAGGACATCGACTGGCAGGCGTTCATGGAGCCCTACGTCGCCGCGGTGGACTTCCCGGCCTGCCTGTTCTGGGAGGAGCTGGCGCGCGACAACCCCGACGCCGTGGTCGTGCTGTCCACCCGGCGCGACACGCGCACCTGGTGGGAGAGCGCCAGCCAGACGATCTTCACCATCGCCGGGCCCGAGTCGCTGCCCCCCGAGATGGCCGAGTGGTACGAGATGTGGCTGGCGGTGGCCACGGCCCGCTTCACCGACCGGTGGACCGACGAGACGGCGGCCTGCGAGGCCTACGAGCGCCACAACGCGCGCGTCCGGGCCGAGGTCCCCCCGGGCCGCCTCGTGGAGTGGCGTCCCGGCGACGGCTGGAAGCCGCTGTGCGACGCCCTGGGCCTCGCCGTCCCCGACGCGCCCTTCCCGCACCTCAACACGCGCGAGGAGTTCCCCACCATCGGCGACTCGCTGTCGGTGGAGGAGGCCGTGGAGGCGCTGCAGGGCCAGGCCGACGCCGGTGCCTGAGCCCTTCGTCGACGCCTGCGGCCTGGCCGAGCTGGTCCGCTCGGGGGCGGCGTCGCCGCTCGAGCTCGTCGACGAGGCCGTGGCCCGCGTCGAGAAGCTCAACCCCGAGCTCAACGCCGTGATCCGCACCCGGTTCGACGAGGCGCGCCGCGAGGCCGCCGGAGCGCTGCCGGCCGGCCCCTTCCGGGGGGTGCCGCTGCTCCTCAAGGACCTGCTGTGCTCGCTGGCGGGCGAGGAGCTCCACGAGGGCATGCAGGCGCTCAAGGACGCCCGGTACGTGGCGCGCCACGACCAGGAGCTGGCGCGGCGCCTGCGCGCCGCGGGGTTCGTCGTCATCGGCCGCACCAACACCCCCGAGCTGGGCATCCTGCCCACCACCGAGCCCGCCGCCTACGGGCCGGCGCGCAACCCTTGGGATACCACGCGCTCCACGGGGGGCTCCAGCGGCGGGTCGGCCGCCGCGGTGGCCTCGGGCATGGTGAGCGTGGCGCACGCCAACGACGGCGGCGGGTCCATCCGCATCCCGGCCAGCGCGTGCGGCCTCGTGGGCCTGAAGCCCTCCCGGGCCCGGGTCTCGCTCGGCCCCGACTGGGGCGACATCATGGGCGGGCTCGTGTGCGAGCTCGCCGTGACGCGCACCGTGCGCGACAGCGCCGCCGTCCTCGACGCCGTGCACGGCCCCGCCCCCGGGGACCCCTACGCGGTCCCACCGCCGCGGCGTCCCTACGCCGACGAGGTGGGCGCCGATCCGGGGCGCCTGCGCATCGGGCTCCAGACGGCGGCCTTCGGGGGGAGCGTGCAGACCCATCCGGAGTGCGTGGCCGCGGCGGTGGGGGCCGCCCGCACCCTGGAGGCCCTGGGGCACCACGTCGAGGCCGCCCACGTGGAGGCGCTCGACAGCCCCGGCTTCATCGATGCCTTCCTCGTGGTGTGGGCGGCGGGCATGGCCCACGACATCGACCACTACTGGCCCGCGCTGCTGGGGCGGGCGCTGGGCCCCGAGGACGTCGAGCCCCTCTCGTGGGCGCTCGCCGACCTCGGCCGGGCCGCCAACGCGGCGGACTACCTGAAGGCCCAGCGCGCCCTGCAGGTGACGGCCCGGGACGTGGCCCAGTGGTACGAGGGGGGATTCGACCTCCTGCTCACGCCGACGCTGGCCGAGCCGCCGCCGGTGCTGGGCGAGTTCGACTCCCCGCCCGAGAACCCGGGGCACGGGCTGCTGCGGGCCGCCGCGCTGGTGCCCTTCACGCCGGTGTTCAACGCCACCGGGCAGCCGGCGGTGTCCCTGCCCCTGCACCACAGCGCGGCGGGCCTGCCCATCGGGGTGCAGCTGGTGGCCCCCTACGGGCGCGAGGACGTGCTCATCCAGGTGGCCGCCCAGCTCGAGGAGGCGGCACCCTGGCACGAACGGCGCCCGCCGGTGTCGGCCTGACCGGACCCGGGGCGCCCCGGGGCGCGGGGCGCGGGGCGCGCCCGGTCACCAGTAGCCGCGCATGAGCTCCTCCGCCCAGGGGGGCTCGGTGACCGGCCCCCGGGGGGCGAAGCCGCGCATGTAGGGCTTCACGTCCAGCACCGGCGTGCCGTCCACGGCGTCGAGGCCCCGCACCGTGAGGGCGAGGCCGTCCACGGCCACGAGCTCGCAGGTGGTCACCCCCAGGCGGTTGGGACGGCCCTTGGCCCGCTGGGCCAGGATCCCCACCGCGGGCCAGTGGCGGTGCCCCCGGGGATGGCGTGCGCCGCGCTCGATCCCGCCCTCCTCGACGCGGTGGAAGACGAAGAGGACCTCGACGTGGGAGAAGCCCGCCAGCCCCGCCGTGGCGTCGGCCCCGAGCACGGCGGGGTCGAGCACGATGGTGGACTCCACCGCACCCCAGTCGTCGTCGGTGAGGTCGTGGCGCCCGCCCACGACCCTGCCGATGGGCTCCATCTCGATGCGCAGTGCCCCGCCTCCTCGTGTTGGGGCCGCACCATCGCACACCGCCGCCCGGCGCGCCCGTCCGCCGCGTCGGGCCGGATCACGAGGGCGGGCCCGGGACGGCGATGCCGTCGTAGCCGGGGGGCGGCTGGTTGGCCGGGCACGCGCCGGGGGGGTCGTCGAAGTTGGCGTCGTGCACCCAGTCGCCGAGCTCCCAGCCCGGCGCCATGCCCGACAGGTGCAGCGCGGGCGTGAGGTCGCTCACCACGAGGGCGCCGAGCTCGGCCGCCCCGTAGGGGCACATGTGGACGCTGTCGATCTTGCGGGCCCGCAGCCAGGCGCCCGAGGGGGTCCGCAGCCACGTGAAGAAGCGGCCCCCCGGGGCGAAGAGCTGGTCGGTCGGGAGGTACAGGGCGTGGCCGGGGAAGAAGCCCACCGCCTGGCGGGCCACGGCGTTCCAGGCGTTCTGCTCGGTGTTCTGCGTCTCCCACTGCTGGTACTGCACGGGCGCGTCGAGGATCTCGGGGCTCGGCCCCGTCTGCGGGAACTGCAGGAGCACCACCAGGTCGACGCCGTCGCCGGGGGCGAGGATGTCGTGGAGGGCGCCCACCAGCGTGTCCCGGTAGGACTGGGGGTCCTCGGTGGCGAGCTGGTCGTCCCACGACCACGTGCCGATGACGACCTCGGGGTGGTACTGGGCGACGATGCGGGCGAAGTCGCTGGAGAACGACCGGTCGGTGCTGAGCCCCCAGCCGCCGAAGGCGCTGTTGACCACCACGTGCACGTCCCCGGTGGCCTCCAGGGCGGCGGTCACGCCGGGGGCGCTGTCGTCCATGACGCTGTCCCCCATGATCCACGCCCGCAGCGGGTCCGACGGGGTGCCCACCCGCCCGGCCGGGAGGGGGGCCGGCGCCGCGGTCGCCGTCACCGGCGCCGGGGACACGGCGCGCACCCCCTGGGCGACGACGGAGGGGAGGCGGACGGCGGCCGTGGTGGCCTCCACGGGCGCGACGGTGGCCGCCACCAGCGCCCCCAGCACGGCGGCCAGGCCGACCGGGGCCAGCGCCCGCCGGCGCCACCGGCTCCAGTCGGCGCGCCGCAGCGGGCGCTCCACGGCCACGTAGCTGAGCGCCGCGGCCGCCGCCATGGCCGCCAACCGGGACACGAGGAGCGACGGGCCGCGCAGCCCCGTGGTGCGCGCCGTCAGCACCACGATGACGGGCCAGTGCCACAGGTAGAGGGAGTAGCTGAGCCGGCCCACGACGACGAGCGGCGCCAGCCCGAGCAGGCGCGCCAGGGGGCCGGTGGGGTGGCGCACGGCGCCCAGCACCACGACCAGCGCGCCCCCCGCCAGCCCCACGAGCCCGCCGTCCCAGATCCACCGGGGAGGGCCGCCGGCGGCGACGGTCCCCGCTGCCAGGGCGGCCACGGCGGCGGCGCCCGCCGCCGTCCAGGCGCGGGGCCAGCGCGTGGCGCCCGGCGTCCGGGCCGCCACGGCGCCCAGCGCGCCGAGCAACAGCTCCCAGGCCCGCGTGTCGGTGCCCAGGTAGGCGCGCTCGGGCCCGAGCACGCCGGCCGCCACGCCCATCCACAGCGCCGAGGCCAGCGCCAGCACCGCCACGGGGACGAGGACCGCCCGCGGCGAGGGCGCGGCCCGGCCCGACCGGCCCCGGGCCAGGCGCCCCAGCACCAGGACCAGCAGCGGCCACACCAGGTAGTACTGCTCCTCGATGGCCAGCGACCACGTGTGCTGCAGGGGGCTCACCGCCTCGAAGTGGGCGAAGTAGCCGTGCCCGGCGAGCTGCTGCTGCCAGTTGGCGACGTAGAACAGCGTGGCCAGCGCCGGAGCGCGCAGCTGGGCGGGCACCACGGCCGTCCCCCCGGCCGCCGCGTACAGCGCCAGGGCCACGAGCACGAGGCACAACGCGGGGAGCAGGCGCCGCGCCCGCCGGGCCCAGAAGGCGCGCAGGCGCACCGTCCCCGTGCGGTCGCGCTCGTCGAGGAGCAGGGTGGTGATGAGGAACCCCGAGAGCACGAAGAAGACGTCGACGCCGATCCACCCCCCGCCCAGCACGCCGAGGTGGAAGGCGATCACGGCGCCGATGGCCAGGGCGCGCACGCCGTCGAGCGCGGGCCAGTAGCGGCCCGGCGCCCCTGGCGGCCCGGCGCGCACTACCGGGCCCCCGCGGCCAGCGAGGCGGGCGCCCGCGGCCGGGTGCCGGCGCCCTCGGGGCGCCGTGGCCCCCGCGCGGCGTGCACCCCGACGACGAGCGCGCCCAGCGACAGCACGAGGGCCAGCGCGGCGTCGGTGTGGCTCGTGGGCTGGCCGCCGGCCGGCTCCACCACCAGGCTGCACAGCACGATCCACGACAGCGACACCACCGGCAGCCGCCTGGCGGCCAGGTCGAGGAGGAGCAGGCCGGCGCTCACGGCCAGGAGGTAGTAACTGGCGAAGGCCAGCTCGAGCACCAGGCGCCCCGCCAGGCAGGCCGTGGCCAGGCCGACCACCGCCACCGGGTCGGGGCGCGCCCCGCGCCAGCGCCGGCGCGCCCACCACCCCAGGGCCAGCGCCACCACGACGGGCCCGTCGCGCGCCACGTAGAGCTTGGCCGTCACCGACAAGCCGGTGAGCCCGAGCACCGTGCCCGTGGTGAGGTTCCCGGCGCCTCCGGCGTTCACCGCGCTGAGGGTGCGCCACGTGCCCCCGGCGTCCACGGCGAGGAAGGGCACCAGCCCGCAGCACGCCACGGCGGCGGCGGGCACCGCCACCCGGGCGCGCGCCCCCCAGCCCGGCGCGCACACCACCACGGCGGCCAACGGCAACAGGGCGAACTGCTTGCACAGGAAGGCCGCGCCGAACACCGCCCCCGCCAGGGCCCATCGCCGGCGGACGACGGCGGCCAGCGCCGCGCAGGTGAGCCCCACGCACACGATGTCCTGGGGGTGGAAGGTCTCCACGATGGCGTCGCTGGCGGCGGGCACCCCGGCCAGCGCCACCACCAGCACGACCTCGCGCCCGCCGCCGCCCGCCCCCGCGGCCCGCAGGAGCGCGGCGCCCCCGGCGGCCAGCACCAGCCAGGCCAGGACGCCGAGCAGCGCCTGGGACCGGTACCAGCGGTGGGCGGCCAGCTGCCGCGCCGTGCACTGCCCGGCGAACACGCGCACGATGGCCGGCACGCGGGGGTCGCACCAGGTCGGGGCGCCGACCACCGGGCGCAGGGCGGCCACGAAGGGCGCGGCCAGGTACACGTACCCGGGGGGCTGGGGCAGCACCGACTGGCGGGCGGCGTCCCCGAGGTCGCCCTGGGCCAGCGCGGCGGTGGGCCGGGTCACCCCGTAGGCGTCGCCCAGCGAGGGGCCGCCCCGCACCACCACGACGCCGACGAAGACCCCCAGCGCCGCCAGGTAGACGGCGAGCAGCGTCCCGGCCGGGAGGGCCCGGCGCCCCGGGGCGGGGGCCGTCGCCGTGCGTGCGTTGGTCGGTCGCGCCGGCACCGGAGCCCCCCTTCCGGATCCACCACGCCCAGCAGTGCCCCGACGACCACTCACGCACACGGGGCGCGCCTGGGCGGCCCCCCGGCGGCCCCGGGCCCCCGGGCCGGGGCCGGGCTCAGGGGGACGCCGCCCGCAGCGCGGCGTGGACGGCGACCGCCGCGTTGCGCCCGTTGGCGGCCATCACGCTGCCGCCCGGGTGGGTGGCCGCCCCGCACAGGAAGACCCCGGCGACGGGGGTGCGCGGGGCGAAGCGCCGGGACCACATCTGATCGGGCAGGCACTCGCCCTGGAAGATGTGGCCGCCCGTGAGACCGATGCGCGCCTCGACGTCGGGGGGGCCGAGCACCTCGCGCTGCACGACGAGGCCGGGCAGGTCGGGAGCGAACCGGCCCACGGCGCCGAGGGCCAGGTCGCCGACCTCCTCCCGACGCTCGTCCCACGTGCCGCGGGCCAGGGTGCCCGGTACGTACTGGGCGAAGATGCTCATCACGTGCGCCCCGGGTGGCGCCACCGAGGGGTCGTAGGCGGTGGGGAAGTACAGCTCGCACCACGCCGGCGCCGGCTCGCCGCGCCGGGCGGCCGCACAGGCGGCCTGGGTGTCGTCGGTCCCGGTGCTGATGGTCACCATGCCCCGGTGGGGGACGGCGTCGGCGCGGGCGGCGAACGTGGGCAGCCCGGCCAGCGCGCAGTTCACCTTGAGCACGGGGCTGTCGCAGCGCCACGCCTCGACCCGGCGTCGGAAGTCGGGCGGGACGCCGTACTCGCACAGGGCGACGGTCCGCTTGGGGTCCGCGTTGGACACCACCGCCTCGGCGCGCACCAGCTCGCCGCCCTCGAGGCGCACGCCCACGCCGGGCACGACGGCCGCCACGGCCACGCCCGCGGCCAGCACGGCCCCCGCCTCGGCGGCCGCGTCGGCCAGGGCGAACGACACCATCCCCATCCCGCCCTCCACGTAGCCCCACGCGCCGCCCTTGCCCGCCAGGGTGCCCGAGGCGTGCATGAGGTGGACGGCCGCGGTGCCGGGGTCGCGGGGCCCCGCGAAGGTGCCGATGATGCCCTGGCCGTGCAGCGCCGTGCGCAGCCGCTCGTCGTGCACGTGGCGCTCCACCACGTCGGCGATGGACGCCTCGAACACCACCTCGAGGGCCTCGGGGTCGCCCGCCAGGATCTCCTCGATCTCGGCCCGGTCGGGGGCGTCCCCCAGCCAGGTGTCACGGGCCCCGTGGCGCAGCGCCCGGCGGATGCGGGCGAACAGGGCGCCGTAGGCGAGGTACCCGTCCACGTCGCCGGGCGACAGCGCCGCCACGGCGGCGGCGCTGCGGGCGTCGTCGTCCCACAAGGCGATCGAGGTGCCGTCCTCGAAGGGGCACCACAGGTGGGGGTCGATGAGCCGGACCCGGTATCCCCGTGCGGCCAGGCCCAGCTCCTCCACGACCAGGGGGTGCAGCAGCCCCACGGCGTAGGCGCAGGGGCTCACCACGAAGCCGGGGTCGTCGAAGGGCTGTTCCAGCGTGCACGCCCCGCCGATGCGCGCCCGGCGCTCGAGCACCAGCACGCGGTGGCCGGCGCGGGCCAGGTAGGCGGCGGCGGTGAGGCCGTTGTGCCCCGCCCCCACCACGACCACGTCCCAGGGCCGGGCCGCCAGCTCCGACACCGGGGCGGGCAGCCCGATGCGCCCCAGGGTGTCACGCGCCGCCACCGGCGCCCATGCTTGCAGGCCGCCGACGGGGGACGGGCCCCCCGGCCCGCCCCGTCAGGAGGCGGCGGGCTCGGCCAGCACGGTGGAGGGGACGACCGACAGGGCCGCGCCGCGCCGCGGTGGCGACCAGTGGTCGAGGTCGGCCCACTCCCCGTCCTCCGCACCGGCGCGGCCCGACGGCGCCGCGGGGGGCGGCGGGAAGCCGAGCACCTCGTGCAGGGCGGCGCCCCGCTCCCAGGCGCGCACCAGGACCTCGATGGCGGCCAGGGAGAAGCCGGCCTCCTGGAGCTCGAGCACCGCCCGCAGGCGGGCGGCGTGGGCGGCGTCGTAGGAGCCGGTGCGGCCCACCAGCACGGGGTGGGGGAGCACCCGGCGCGTCTGCAGGTCGCGGATGTGGCGGGTGGTGGTGCCCTGGGCGCGGGCCAGCTCGTCGATGGTCATCCGGCCGGCGGCGGGCGCCGCGGTCCCCCGGCGGCGCCCGGGGGGCGGGGAGGAGTGCACGCTTGATCGTACCATGAATCGATGTTACATATTCCTTGCCCGGAGAGGGCCGCAGAGGCGGAGGTCGTCACCATGCCCATCAACCCCGGAGCCGTCGGGTCGAGCTCGGAGGCCGTCGAGCGCTCGTGGTCGTCGACGGACTGCCTCCTCTACGCCCTGGGCGTGGGGGCCGGGGCCGAGGACCCCGCCGCCGAGCTCGAGTTCACCACCGAGAACGCCGCCGGGCGGCCCCAACAGGTGCTGCCCACCTTCGCCACCGTGACCGGCGGGGGCGGCCCCCCGCGCGCCGCCCTGGGGAGCTTCGACCCCGCCATGCTCGTCCACGGCGAGCAGTCCATCGAGCTGTTCGGGGCCATACCGGTGGCGGGGACGGTGCGCACCACCACCACGGTCACCGGCGTCTACGACAAGGGCTCGGGGGCGGTCGTCGTCACCGAGTCGCGCTCGGTGGACGCCGACAGCGGCGCCCCGCGCTTCACGGCGGTGACGTCGCTGTTCATCCGGGGCGAAGGCGGCTTCGGCGGCGAGCGCGGCCCCTCGGCGTCGGCCGACCCCCTGCCCGAGCGGCCCCCCGACCACGAGGTGCGCATGCCCACGCGCCCCGACCAGGCCCTGCTCTACCGCCTGTCGGGCGACCGCAACCCGCTGCACTCCGACCCCGTGTTCGCGGCGCGCGCCGGCTTCGACCGGCCCATCCTCCACGGCCTGTGCACCTACGGCTTCACCGGCCGCGCCCTGCTGGGCGCGCTGTGCGGGTCGGACCCGGCGCGCTTTCGCTCGATGGCGGGGCGCTTCTCGCGCCCCACCCTCCCCGGCGACACCCTCACCGTGTCGATGTGGGCCGACGGCGAGGGGGCCCGCTTCCGCACGCAGAACCAGCGCGGCGAGACCGTGATCGACGCCGGGCGCTTCGTGGGGGGCTGACGGTCCCCCCCGCCCCGGCCGGCGGCGACCCCCGGGCGGGGGCGCGCTCAGCCGGGGGCGCCCCGGGCGCGGGCGGCGGCCCCCCGGGCCTCGTGGCGCGCCGCCGCGGCCTCTCGGTGCCGGGGGTCGTCGGGGTGGTCCGCCAGGTTGAGGCCCACCAGCGTGGCGGCCGCATCGCATCCCGCCGCTCCCAGCAGCGCGGCGGCCACGGCGTCGCCCTGCACGGCGGGGTTCCCCTCCCGGGCGAGCCGGGCGCCCAGGCGGGCCACCGCCGCGCCCGCCTGGGCGATGGCCAGGGGGACGTCGGAGGCCGCCGACAGCGCGGCGTCGAGGCGCGCCGCGGCGTCCTCGCCCGGCGCCGTGCCCGAGCCACCGGCCGCCAGCACCGCCCGGTAGGCGCGGGCGTCGTCGTCGCCCAGCGCCGGGGCCCGCCGGGCCAGGGCGCGCGCCTCGTCGGCCAGGCGGGGCGCGTCGGCGCAGTGACGGGGCGAGAGCTCGGCGACCATGGCGCACAGCGCGGCGGCCAGGGCCACCACCACCGCCGCCGCGCCGCCACCGCCGGGGTCGGGCCCGGGGGCGGCCAGGCGCGCCAGCAGGTCGCCGACGCGCGCCTCGGCCAGCGGCGGGCCGGGGCCGGGGTCAGCCATGGCCGGCGCCGGCCCCCCTACGACAGGCCGACGACGTTGCCGTCCTCGTCGATGTCGATCCGCTCGGCGGCGGGATGCGAGGGCAGTCCGGGCATGGTGCGCATGTCGCCGCAGATGGGGTAGACGAAGCCGGCGCCCACCGAGGCCCGCACCTCGCGCACCGGCATCCGCCACCCGGTGGGGGCGCCCTTCAGGGCGGGGTCCGACGAGATCGACAGGTGCGTCTTGGCGATGCACACGGGCAGGTGCCCGAACCCGTTGCGCTCGTACGTGTCGAGCTGGCGCGCCGCGGCGGGGGCGTAGTCGACGCCGTCGGCCCCGTACACGCGGGTGGCCACGGCCTCGATCTTGGCGCGCAGCGAGGCGTCGCCCGGGTAGAGGAAGCGGAACTCGGTGGGCTCCTCGGCCGCCTCGGCCACCGCCTCGGCCAGCTCGACCGCCCCGCGGCCCCCGTCGCTGAAGTGGGTGCACACCGCGGCCCGCACGCCCATCGACCGGGCGATCTCGCGGATCGCCGCGTGCTCGGAGGGGAAGTCCTCGGGGAAGGCGTTGATGGCCACGACCGGGGTGACGCCGTGCAGGCGCACGTTCTCGAGCTGCTTGCGCAGGTTCTCGCCCCCGGCAACGACCTCGTCGGGGCGCTCCTCGAGCAGCGCGGCGGGCAGGGGCCGTCCCGCCACCACGTGGTGGGCGCCGGTGTGGACCTTGAGGGCGCGCACGGTGGCCACCACCACCGCGGCGTCGGGGACGAGCCCCGAGGTCCGGCACTTGATGTTGAAGAAGCGCTCGGCGCCCATGTCCGCTCCGAAGCCCGCCTCGGTGATGAGGAAGTCGCCGGTGTGGATCCCGATGAGGTCGGCGATGACCGACGAGTTGCCGTGGGCGATGTTGCCGAACGGCCCGGCGTGCACGAGCACGGGGGTGTTCTCGAGGGTCTGCAGGAGGTTGGGCTTGATGGCGTCGCGCATGATCACGGTCATGGCCCCCGCCGCCTTGAGCTCTTCGGCGGTCACCGGGGTGCCGTCGCCGGTGTAGGCCACCACGATGCGCCCCAGGCGGGCCCGCATGTCGCGCAACGACGTGGACAGCGCCAGCACCGCCATGACCTCCGACGCGGCGGTGATGTCGAATCCGGCCTGGCGGGGCACGCCGTCCTCCTTGGTGCCCAGCCCCACCACCAGGTTGCGCAGTGCCCGGTCGTTCACGTCCAGCACCCGGCGCCACGTCACGTTGTGGAGGTCGATGCCCAGCGCGTTGCCGTGGTGGAGGTGGTTGTCGAGCATGGCCGACAGGGTGTTGTGGGCCGCCGTCACGGCGTGCATGTCGCCGGTGAGGTGGAGGTTGAGGGCCTCGAAGGGCACGGCCTGGCTGTAGCCGCCGCCCGCCGCGCCCCCCTTGATGCCGAAGGTGGGGCCCATCGAGGCCTGACGGATGGCGATGGTGGCCCGCTTGGCGATGTGGCGCATGGCCTGGCCCAGGCCGAGGGTGGTGGTCGTCTTGCCCTCGCCCAGGGGGGTGGGGGTGATGGCCGTCACCACCACGTAGCGGGCCCGGGGGCGGTCGGCCAGCGCCTCGACGGCGTCGAGGCGCACCTTGGCCACGAACTCGCCGTAGGGCTCGAGCAGGCCGTCGGGGATGCCGGCCTCGGTGGCGATCTTGGTGATGGGCTGCAGCGTCGCCCGCCGCGAGATCTCCAGCGCGCTCGGCGTCGCCATGTCCGTGGTCCCCTCCCTGCCCTCGGAGTCAGAGTTATAGCCCGCTGTGGCACCATGCGCCTCGTGGACGCCACCTTCATCACCCGTCTCGACACCAGCGGGCCGGGGGTGCGGCTGGCCGTCAAGGACCTCATCGACGTGGCCGGCGTCCCCACCACGGCGGGCTGCCGGGCCGTGGCCGACGGCGCCGCGCCGGCGGGGCGCGACGCCGCCTGCCTGGCGGGCGCCCGGGCGGCGGGGGCGCGCATCGTGGGCAAGGCCAACCTCCACGAGCTCGCCCTCGGGGTGACCGGGGTCAACCCCTGGTTCGGCACGCCCGTCAACCCCCTCGACCCCCGCCTGGTGCCGGGGGGCTCGTCGAGCGGCTCGGCGGTGGCGGTGGCGGTGGGCGAGGCCGACGTCGCCTACGGCAGCGACACCGGCGGGTCGGTGCGCATCCCGGCGGCGTGCTGCGGCGTGGCGGGCCTCAAGACCACGTGGGGACGGGTCCCCCTCGAGGGCGTGTGGCCCCTGTCGCCCAGCTTCGACACCGTGGGCCCCATGGCGCGCGACGTGGCCGGCCTCGTCACCGGCATGGCGCTGCTCGAGCCCGGGTTCCGCGTCGAGGAGCCCCGCCCGGCCCGGGTGGGCCGGCTGCGGGTGGACGCCGACCCGCGCATCGACGCCGCCCTCGACGCCGCCCTGGGCGCCGCCGAGTGGGAGGTGCGCGACATCACCCTGTCGCTGTGGGACGAGGTCACCGTGGCGGCCGGGCTCCTGCTCGTGGCCGAGGCGTGGGACAGCGACCACCGGCTGGTGGCCGAGCACCCCGGCACGGTCGGTGCCGACGTGGTGGGCCGGCTCTCCCTGGGCCGGGGGGTCGACGCCGCGGCGCGCGCCGCCGCCGCCGGCGCCCGCCAGCGGTGGGGCGCGCAGCTGGCCGACGCCTTCGCCCGCGTGGACGTCGTCGCCACCCCCACGCTGACGGTGTTCCCGCCCACCCTCGACGGCGGCGAGGAGCTGCTCATGGCCCGTTGCACGCTGCCGGTGAACCTGGCGGGCGTGCCCGCCCTGGCCCTGCCCGTGCCGAGCCCGGCGGGGCTGCCGGCCAGCGTGCAGCTCATCGGCCCCGCGGGCAGCGACGCCACGTTGCTGGCCCTCGGCCGGCACCTGGAGGAGGCGGCCGCCACCGTCACCTGGTGACGCCCGGGCGCCTCCCGGGCGCGGGCGTCAGGCCGGCGTGGGCGGTTTGGGCGCGGTGTGCACCAGCACGGCCCGCAGCAGGTGGAGCAGGTCGCAGCGGAAGCAGTAGTCGCGGCACCGGTGCGCCATCAGACGTCCCCCCCTCGCCAGCCGGTCGGCCGGGCCCTGGGGTCCGACTGACCGCCAACTTCCCTCCTGTCCGGGGGCAACGCTGGCAAACGAGGCTCACCGTCCACCCTCGGGCGGCCCAACATTTGCCCAACGGCGGCCCGGCGTCCAGCGCGTGGGGCCCTCGGTAGGCTCGGGCCCGTGCCGACGACGCCCGAGCGCAGGTCCTGCCGGGGGCGGCGGCCGTGATCCGGGGGGAGGGCACGGCCACCGTGCGGGGGGTGACGCCCGAGGAGGTCTTCGACTTCGTCCTCGACCCCGCCCAGTACACCAAGGCCGACACCAAGATCGTGTGGGTCACCAAGCTGGCCGACCTCCCCGACGGCATGCTGGCGCGCGAGGACGGCACCTTCCTGGGCCGGTTCAAGGGGTCGGTGGTGACCCGCTACCGCTGGGAGCGGCCCCGCTCCATCGACGTGGTCCTCGAGCACGGGGTGCCGCGCGGACTGCACGCCTGGTTCGAGATCGAGGCCGTCGAGGGCGGCACCCGGGTAAGGCACGTCGAGGAGCTCGACATCGGCCACGGGCCCCTGGGGGTGCTGCACGACGCCGTGGCGCGCTCGTGGTTCGCGCGCTCGGTGGAGCGCGAGGTGTCGGAGATCGCCCGCCTGCTCGAGGCGGGCGAGCGCGGGCGCGGCCCGGGCCACGACGACCGGCGCTGAGCCGGTCACGCCGGCGCCGCCAGGCGCGCGGCGCGCGCTCGACCGTCGGCGGCGCACCCTGGGGACGGGCTGGGGACAAGGGGGCCGGCGCCTGGGGACGACACCGGCGGAACTGGGGACGACGACACGAATTCTCGGGAGAAGGTAGGGATTTCGCGTCGGCCCCTTGACCTCGGCGCGGGGCGGGCGCACAGTGTCACCAGCCGGCGGGCAACGACCTTCCAAAGCCCCGGTGCGAGCGCCGCAAGGCGGGAGCGCTGCGGACAGGGGGGCGACGAGCCCGGCGGTGAGGTGCAGAGGCAGGTGTCGTGAGGTTCCCTGGGACCGGGCGACACCGCACACCGCACGGGGTCGTCAGATCCAGAGCGGGGTGGGCCTCACACCGAGGGCATGCGCCCCGAGGAGTGCGGGCGACTTCGGTCGCACCGGCTACTCGGGGCCTTGCCGCGTCCGGGCCTCCCTGCGACGCGCGCCCCGCGCCGCACACGGCATGGGGCCGGCGCGCCGTCCGACCCGGGCGCGGCGCGCTAGCGGATGGTGAACCCGCGCTCGCCCCGCGGGGCCTCGGGGCTGACGTCGACGCCGGCCACCCGCGCCAGCGACGGCCCCGTGCGGCACCACGACACGAGGGCGTCCACGTCGCCGGCGGCGCCCTCGAAGACCGCCTCCACGCTGCCGTCGGGCGTGTTGCGGACCCATCCGCCCAGCCCGGCCTGCAGCGCCCGCCGGGCGCACGAGGCCCGGAACCCCACCGCCTGGACCCGCCCGTGGACGAGGACGCGGCGGCGGACCGCACCGGCCCCGTCGTCGGCGGTCACCGGGTGGCGGTCTCGGCGGTGGTGCTCGGGGCGGGCACGTCCATGAGGCAGGGGTCCGACGCCGCGTCGCTGCAGCGCTCGCACTCCAGCTCGAGGGTGCTGTGGGCGATGGTGAACGGTGCCCCGATGGCCGCCTTGACGTCGTCCCCCACGGCCTGCGCCTCCTCCAGGGACGGGTGCCCGGTCAGCACCACGTGGGCGGAGAGCGCCCGCACGTCGTTGGACAGGCTCCACACGTGGAGATCGTGCACCTCGGCCACGCCCGGAACCCCGTACATCGCCGCGCTGAGCGCGTCGAGGTCCACGTCGGCGGGGGCCGACTCGAGCAGCACGTCCACGCTGGCCCGCAGCAGCCGGTAGGCCTCCACCACGATGATGAGCGCCACCACCAGCGACGCCGCGGGGTCGGCCCACTCGAGCGACGGCCGGGCGACGAGCACCGCGCCGGCGCCCAGCACCGCCAACGACCCCAGGGCGTCACCCACCATGTGCAGCGAGACGGCCCGCATGTTGAGGTCCTTGTGGTCGCGCACCGCCACGGCGGCCAGCGTGTTCACCACCAGCGCCACGGCGGCGATGATGGCCACCGTGCGGCCGTGCACGGCGTGCGGGTGCGCCAGGCGGACGGCGCTCTCCACCACGATGGCGGCGGTCACCACGGCGATGACCGCCGCGTTGGCCAGCGCGGCGAGGATCGTCCCGCGGTGGTAGCCGAAGGACCGGGACCGGTCGCGGGGCCGCAGCGTGAAGCGCAGCGCGGCCATCGCCATGACCACGCCCGCCACGTCGGTCACGTTGTGGCCGGCGTCGGACAGAAGGCCCATCGAGTGGGCGGCCAGACCCCCCACGAGCTGGGCGACGGCCAGGGCCGTGGTGAGGCCGAGGGTGACGCCGAGGCGTCGGGTGCGGCTCGTCACGCGGTCCTTGGACACCTGGCTCCTCGCAGCGCCGGACGGTCGTTCCAGCCTACCGGCGCCCCTTGGCCTTCCTCCCCGTGGGCGGGGCCCCTCGGCGCCGGCGGGCGCCCGGTGGGCCGCGCCTCAGCCGTGGGGGCCGAACCACGACGGGTCGGCCCGCCCGGCGCGGT